>DAIPZX010000007.1:0-16980 GCA_036781995.1 Massilibacteroides sp.
TATGCCGGTTTGCAAGCCGAAAAAGAAAAAAACAAAGAAGCTAAAAAGGCTGCCAATCAGTCTAAAACAAAAAAAACGGCTAAGTCTGAAAGCCCTAAAGAAAAAGTAGCGGCTAAGGAAAAGAAAAAAGAAACCCCTAAAGCTGAAGAACCTCAGGCTCTTCCTGAGGTAAAGGCTAAAGAAAAGTCAACGAAAAAAGAAACGAAAGAGAAGCCCGGAAAGGCTCGTGTTGAAAAGAAAAAAGAGGAAGTCAAAAACGAGTCTGTTGTTGCAGAAGTAAAAGAAGAAGCCGTTGCCGAAAAGAAAGCTCCGGTGGTCGTGAAGAAATCTGCTCCGGTAGTGGCTGTAGTAGTTGAAGAAACTCCGGTAGTTGAGGAAAAAACAAAATCGACTCCTTCTCCGGTAACAAAAAAACAAGCATCGGAAGAACCAAAAAAAGTTATTTTTTCTTCTGAGAAAACGGAACCTGCAACAGATGAAAAAGAAAAAACGGAAAACAAACGGGTTTTCTTCAGACATCCTGATGCTAATTCGCTTCTTGACCAGATGTTTCCAATGACATCTTCTGCTCCTAAGCAGGAACAGCCTCGCCAGGCAGCCGGCGAACAAACTGCCGCTCAATCCTCCAATGCAAATCGCCCCAATAATAATAGACAGAATCCTGCCCATCCGGTGACAAAAGCCGGAAATAGTGGTTATCAGGAAAAACCGTATGAGTTTGACGGAATTCTGATTGGATCGGGGGTATTGGAAATGATGCCTGACGGATATGGTTTTCTGCGTTCGTCAGACTTTAACTACCTGACTTCTCCGGATGATATTTATGTTTCACAATCGCAAATTAAGCTGTTCGGACTTAAAACAGGTGATGTCGTGGAGGGACCGATTCGCCCACCCAAAGAAGGAGAGAAGTACTTTCCGCTGGTGAAGGTTGACCGTATCAATGGTCGTACGCCCGAGGAAGTTAGAGATCGTGTTCCATTTGATCATCTGACTCCGCTTTTTCCCGATGAAAAATTTATGCTTACCGCTAAGAGATCTCATAAGGTAAATGATCAGATAGCTGTTCGGGTTGTTGATCTGTTTTCTCCAATCGGAAAGGGACAGCGTGGCTTGATAGTAGCACAACCTAAGACAGGTAAGACCATGCTGTTAAAAGATATTGCAAATGCAATTGCGGCTAATCATCCTGAAGTTTATATGATCATTCTGTTGATTGATGAACGTCCGGAGGAAGTAACAGATATGGCGCGTAGTGTTGATGCTGAAGTTATAGCTTCTACCTTTGACGAACCGGCTGAAAGGCATGTGAAGATTGCAGATATTGTACTGAATAAAGCGAAAAGAATGGTTGAATGCGGACATGATGTTGTTATCCTGTTGGATTCAATTACCCGCTTGGCTCGCGCATACAATACGGTGCAACCGGCTTCCGGTAAAGTTTTGTCCGGAGGTGTAGATGCGAATGCGCTTCAAAAGCCGAAACGCTTCTTTGGAGCGGCGAGAAATATTGAAAATGGAGGTAGTCTTACTATTTTAGCAACAGCTTTAACAGAGACAGGCTCGAAGATGGACGAGGTGATCTTTGAAGAGTTTAAAGGTACGGGTAATATGGAGTTACAACTGGATCGTAAGTTGTCCAACAAACGAGTTTACCCGGCTGTTGACATTACTGCTTCAAGCACTCGTCGTGATGATTTGCTGCAGGATGATAATACGCTTAACCGCATGTGGATACTTCGTAAATATCTGTCAGATATGAATTCGATGGAAGCTATGGAGTTTGTGAAAAAACGGATGGAACAAACGTTTGATAATATGGAATTTCTGGCTTCAATGAATAGCTGAAAATAATCTTTGTTTATATATGAATGCCTGACAGAAGTCTCCTGTCAGGCATTTTTGTATTCTGTCTATCCCTGAATTATAAAGAACAGAGATTGAATTTCTTTGTCTCCTACTAACTTTCTCATAAACAAATACGGTTTTTGGTCTGTTTATAAGAATATAGATAAACAAAAAATGAAACTTTATGAAACAAACTTTATTAGTTAGTATTTTAGCTTTGATTAGTATTTTAGCTTTTGGACAAGCGGATGACCAAGGATATGTTGATGGTACCTGGGACCTGAAAGGAGTTACCGGAGTGAATTTATCTCAGACTACATTAAGCAACTGGTCTGCCGGAGGGGAGAACTCCATGGCAGGGAATGTGTATTTGAATGGTGCATTAAAGCGTAAAAGCGGTAATTGGCTTTGGGTAAATACCCTGGTACTGGAGTATGGTTTGTCTAAACAAAAATCGGACGGAACAAAAAAAACAAACGATAATATTGACTTCTCTACACAATTAGGTTATTCTACAGATAATAAATTCTTTTATACTGCAATGGGGTCTTTTAAAACGCAGTTTTACAAAGGATATAATTATCCGGATAAATCGAAAATAATTTCAAATTTTATGGCGCCTGCCTATTCGAACCTTTCATTAGGGTTGGAATATAGACCTAAAGCAAATTATTCTCTCTTTTTCTCTCCCGCATCAGCAAAACTAACCTTTGTGCAGGATGACTATTTGTCCGGCATCGGAGCTTTTGGTGTTGATCCCGGTGATAAGTTTAGAGCGGAAATAGGTACTTATCTGAAGGCACGTGTTGAACAAGGGGTGATGGAAAACGTCAGTCTTATTTCTACATTAGATATGTTTACTGCTTATGATAAATCTTTTGGTAATATTGATATTAACTGGGATGTGCTTGTAAGCATGAAAATTAATAAGTTCCTTTCTGCTACTCTTAACATGACCATGAAATATGATGACAATGTTAAATTTGTAGATGAACAAGGAAAATCAAAGGGTCCTAAAGTGCAATTTAAAGAAATATTAGGTGTAGGTTTAGCCTATAATTTCTGACAGGAAGATGTTATTTGTTATGTATGTAATGAACCGTTGATCGGTTTCATTTCGTAAATTAAAGAAAGTAAAAAATAATTACATTTGTTTTTTACGTAAAACCCCAAAAAAATAATGAATATGATACATGATGTAAATATGCTTCAGGAATTCTATTCCGGGTTTGCCGGAAAAGTAAACCATGCCCGCAATATTATAAAGAAACCAATGACCCTGGCAGAGAAAATCCTCTATGCCCACCTTTATAATCCTGCTTCAATTCATTCTTATAGAAGAGGTGAGGATTATGTGAATTTTCGTCCGGACAGAGTTGCTATGCAGGATGCTACTGCTCAAATGGCTTTGCTCCAATTTATGAATGCAGGAAAAGAAACTTCGGCAGTTCCCGCAACGGTGCATTGTGACCATCTGATTCAGGCGAATATAGGGGCGAAAGCCGATATCCGGACAGCAACTGACAGTAATCGTGAAGTATATGATTTTCTGAAATCTGTTTCTAACAAATATAATATCGGATTCTGGAAACCCGGAGCCGGTATTATCCATCAGGTTGTATTGGAGAATTACGCCTTTCCCGGCGGAATGATGGTTGGGACAGACTCTCATACACCTAATGCCGGTGGTCTTGGAATGATCGCCATTGGAGTAGGAGGGGCAGATGCTGTGGATGTGATGAGTGGTATGGAATGGGAACTGAAGATGCCTAATTTGATCGGTGTGAAACTGACCGGGAAGTTGAATGGGTGGGCTTCTCCTAAGGATGTTATACTGAAAGTAGCCGGAATTCTTACCGTAAAAGGAGGTACAAATTCCATTATTGAATATTTTGGAGAAGGAGCATCTTCTCTTTCAGCTACCGGAAAGGCTACTATTTGTAATATGGGTGCTGAGGTTGGTGCAACAACTTCTTTGTTTGGGTTTGATGAAAACATGGCTGCTTATCTGTGTAATACAGGACGTAAACAAATAGCGGAATGGGCAGAGCAGATAGCCGAGTATTTGCAACCCGACCCGGAAGTGGTTGTTTCGCCTGAGATGTATTATAATCAGGTTATAGAAATAAATCTGTCGGAACTTGAACCTTATATTAACGGTCCATTTACTCCGGATGCTGCAACACCTATTTCTCAGTTTGCCGCAATTGTTAAGGAAAAAGGATACCCCCGCGAAATGGAGGTTGGTTTGATTGGTTCATGCACGAACTCTTCTTATCAGGATTTAAGTCGTGCAGCTTCAGTAGCCCGTCAGGCAAATGCCGAACAAATTGAGGTGGCAGCTCCTCTCATTATTAATCCGGGCTCAGAAATGATCCGATATACAGCTGAAAGGGACGGGATCTTAAACGATTTCGAAGAAATAGGTGCTGTGATTATGGCGAATGCCTGTGGTCCTTGTATCGGACAATGGAAACGACACACAGATGATAATACACGTAAAAATTCAATCGTAACTTCATTTAATCGCAACTTTGCCAAGCGCGCTGATGGCAATCCGAATACACATGCGTTTGTTGCTTCACCTGAATTGACATTGGCGCTGACAATCGCAGGTGATTTATGTTTTAATCCGCTAACAGATACATTGAAGACAAAGGATGGACGCGAAGTAAAACTCAACGAACCGGATGGCTCAGACTTCCCTTCTGCCGGATTTTCCGTAGAAGATAACGGTTATATCGCTCCGGGACAGAAGAACGAAAATGTTCAGATAGCTTCTGATTCAACGCGTTTGCAAGTTCTATCTCCTTTTGAGAAATGGAACGGAAAGGATTATACCGATCTGTCTCTCTTGTTGAAGGCAGAAGGTAAATGTACGACAGACCATATTTCAATGGCAGGTCCTTGGTTGCGATTCCGGGGGCATTTGGAAAATATCTCGGATAATATGTTGATGGGAGCGATCAATGCCTTTAACGGGAATGCTAATTCTGTATTAAATCAGCTGAATGGTGAATATGAAGGTGTCTCTACCGTTGCAAAACAATATAAAACAAAAGGAATTTCTTCTATTGTTGTAGCAGAAGAAAACTATGGGGAAGGTTCTTCGCGCGAACATGCTGCTATGGAACCTCGCTTCTTGAATGTAAAAGCAATCTTAGTAAAAAGTTTTGCCCGTATTCATGAAACAAATTTAAAGAAACAAGGTGTGTTGGCTTTAACTTTTGCGAATAAAGCCGATTATGATAAGATTGCTGAAGGAGATATGATTTCTGTTATCGGATTAACTGATTTTGCTCCGGGCAAACAACTGGCAGTTGTGGTGAAACACAAAAATGGTTCTAAAGATTCATTCCCGGTTAACCACACGTATAATGATTTACAAATTGAATGGTTTAAAGCAGGAAGTGCTTTGAATTATCTGAAAACCAACTAATTCCATGTTTGAAAGAATTACAAAAAAAAACAAAAAACTAATTGTTCCGGACCACGTAGTCATTCCTTATATTGAAGGAGATGGAGTAGGTGCGGAGATAACTCCTGTATGCCAGCATATTGTAGATGCTGCGGTAGAAAAGGCTTATAAAGGAACCCGCAAAATAGAGTGGAAAGAAGTACTTGCCGGAGAAAAAGCGTTTAATACGACAGGTAGTTGGCTCCCGGACGAGACGATGGCGGCTTTCAGAGAATACTTAGTCGGAATCAAAGGCCCTTTGACTACGCCTATTGGCGGAGGTATCCGATCATTGAATGTTGCTTTGAGACAAACACTGGACTTGTTTGTATGTTTACGCCCTATTCGTTGGTTTAAAGGAGTGGAAACTCCGGTAAAAGAACCTCAGAAAGTAGCTATGTATATCTTTCGCGAAAATACAGAGGATATTTATGCCGGTATTGAATGGCAACAGGGAACACCCGAAGCGAAGAAGTTTCTGAAATTTCTGACTGAAGAAATGGGTGTAACCCAAGTTCGTTTCCCGGAGACATCTTCATTTGGTGTAAAGCCTGTCTCAATAGAAGGGAGCGAACGTTTGATCCGTGCAGCTATTGAGTATGCATTAGAGCATAATTTGCCGAGCGTAACCATTGTTCATAAAGGAAATATTATGAAGTTTACAGAGGGTGGATTCAAACTTTGGGGTTACGCAATGGCTGAAAGAGAATTTGGAGACCGTGTTTTTACCTGGCCTCAGTATGAACGATTAAAAAAGGAACAAGGAGAAGCAGTAGCCAAAGCTACTTTGGCAAAAGCAAAAAAAGAGGGTAAAGTCATTATTAAAGATGTAATTGCCGATGCGTTTTTGCAAAACACGCTTCTTATTCCGGAAGAATATTCTGTTATTGCTACCCTCAACCTGAATGGTGATTATATTTCTGATCAATTAGCCGCGATGGTGGGAGGTATTGGTATAGCTCCGGGAGCGAATATCAATTATGATACAGGTCATGCCGTATTTGAAGCTACTCACGGAACGGCTCCTACTATTGCCGGGAAGAATAGCGTGAACCCATCTTCTTTGTTGCTTTCATCTGTTATGTTACTGGAATATCTGGGATGGAATGCTGCTGCAGATTTAATTACAGAAGCCTTAGAAAAGTCTTTTCAAAGTGGAAAAGCTACACATGATTTAGCCCGTTTTATGCCAAATGGCATATCCTTAGGCACTAAAGAGTTCGGGCAAATACTTATTTCTTTGTTGTAATAATCACTAAAATATACTTGATATGAAAAAAGAATATCTTGTCTATCGCCTTTCCGAGTTAGCAAAAGAATGCACAAAAATAGATAATGAATTATTTTCTAAATTCGATGTAAAAAGAGGATTGCGTAATGAGGACGGCACAGGCGTGTTGGTCGGTCTGACGAAAGTAGGAAACGTGGTAGGTTACGAACGCCTTCCTGAGGGTGGATTGAAAGCAATTCCCGGAAAATTATTTTATCGCGGATATGATGTTGAGGACATAGCTCATGCTTTGCTTAAAGAAAAACGGTTTGGGTTTGAAGAGGTTTGTTATTTGTTGCTCTCAGCCAAACTTCCGGATAAGGAGGAATTAGCTGCGTTTAAAGAATTGTTGAATGAGCACATGCCTCTTGAGCAGAAAACAAAAATGAATATTTTGGATCTGGAAGGTCATAATATCATGAATATTCTTGCTCGTAGCGTATTGGAAATGTACACGTTTGATTCAAACCCGGATGAAACATCACGTGATAATCTGATGCGTCAGGCTATCGAGTTAATCTCTAGATTCCCGACTATAATAGCTTATGCCTATAATATTTATCGTCACAGCACACAGGGGCGTTCACTGCATATCCGTCATCCGAAAGAAGATGTTTCTCTGGCAGAAAACTTCCTGTTCATGTTGCAAAGGGAATATACAGAGCTTGATGCGCGTACGTTAGATTTGTTGCTCGTATTGCAGGCCGAGCATGGCGGTGGTAATAACTCTACCTTTACTGTAAGGGTTACAAGTTCCAGCGGAACGGATACTTACTCATCCATAGCCGCAGGTATAGGTTCGTTGAAAGGACCATTACATGGAGGGGCCAATATTCAGGTAGCAGATATGTTCCACCATCTGAAAGAGAATATTGAAGACTGGAAGAATGTGGACGAGATAGATACTTATTTCATGCGTATGTTGAATAAAGAAGTGTATGATAAGTCCGGATTGATCTATGGCATCGGACATGCAGTTTACACCGTATCCGATCCAAGAGCTGTTTTGCTAAAAGAACTTGCGCGTGATTTAGCGAAAGAGAAAGGACGTGATGCGGAATTTGCATTCCTGGAACTATTGGAAGAACGTGCTATTGATTGTTTTGCGAAGTTCAAAGGAACGAAGAAGCGTGTGTCTTCAAACGTAGACTTCTATTCCGGATTTGTATATGAAATGATCGGTTTGCCGCAGGAAATTTACACTCCGTTATTTGCCATGTCACGTATTGTCGGATGGATGGCACACCGTATTGAAGAGTTGACATTCGATGGAAAACGTATTATACGTCCGGCATATAAAACTGTTTTAGATGAAGAGACTTATATCCCATTGAAGAAAAGATAATAAGCTATATGCGCTTATACTAACAAAGGGCAGCTAAAATATAATTTAACTGCCCTTTATTGTATCTGTTCAATTTTGATTAAGCTCCGAAATCGTCAAATAATAACATCTCACGAGGAACTCCAAGATTGTCTAACATCACCTTAACTGCATTAGACATCGGTCCGGGCCCACACATGTAATATTCAATATCTTCAGGTGCTTCATGATTTTTCAGATAGTGATCATAAATAACCTGGTGGATAAAGCCTACATAACCTGTCCAGTTATCTTCCGGACGTGGCTCAGACAGGGCTATATTGAACTTAAAGTTAGGGAACTCTCTTTCTATTTCACGGAAGTCTTCTTCATAGAAGATCTCATTTTTAGAACGGGCTCCATACCAGTAAGTCACTGTGCGGTCTGTCGTCTTAAGCGTTTTGAATAAGTGAAGCAAGTGAGCGCGTAATGGAGCCATACCTGCACCACCACCGATATATAACATCTCACGTTTTGTCTCTAAAATATGGAAGTCGCCATAAGGACCGGACATTTTTACTTTATCTCCCGGTTTCAGAGAGAAGATGTATGACGATGCGATACCGGGTTTAACTCCCGCTTTCCATGTGCCTGTAGCACGATCAAACGGAGGTGTTGCGATACGCACGTTGAGGGTAATGATATTACCTTCGGCAGGGTAGTTGGCCATAGAGTAAGCACGAATTGTTTCTTCTTCATTCTTACAGGTCAGAGGCCATAATTTGAACTTATCCCATTCCGCTCTGAAGCGTTCATCGACATCCATGTCCGAGAAATTGATGTCGAATTTTGGAATAGCGATCTGCGCATAACTGCCGGATTTAAAGTTCATCGCTTCTCCTTCGGGCAATTTAACCGTAAATTCTTTAATGAAAGAAGCTACGTTGTGATTGGAAACAACTGTACATTCCCATTCATTTACTCCAAATACCTCTTCAGGAACCTGAACCTGTAGATCTCCTTTAACCTTAGTCTGGCAACCAAGTCTCCAATGTTCCTTAATTTGCTTACGTGAAAAGAAACCAACTTCAGTAGGAAGTATAGTACCTCCTCCTTCCATTACCTGGCAACGGCATTGTCCGCAGCTACCACTACCACCACATGCAGAAGACAAATAAATGCCTTCACCCTGAAGCGTATTCAAAAGAGTACTACCTTGAGCTACACTGAATTCTTTTTCTCCATTTACTGTCAATTTCACATTACCGGAGGGAATTAACTTTGCTTTTGCATATAAAAGCGTGGCTACAATAATCATTGTCAGAGTAAAAAATACAATTACACTAACGATGATTGTAAGCCCGCCTGATACAAGTATTGTCATCTCTATTTATTACTTAATTCGTTAATATTATATCTTCAATCCGGAGAAACACATAAATGCCATACCCATTAATCCGGTGATGATAAATGTGACACCTAAACCTTTCAATGGCTTTGGAACATCAGAATAGGCTAATTTCTCACGAATAGCAGCCAGTCCGACGATAGCCAATAACCAACCGATACCGGAACCCACTCCGTAAACAGTTGCGACACCTACGTTAGGGAATGCTTTTTGTTGCATAAACAATACACCCCCAAGGATAGCACAGTTGATACAAAGCAAAGGAAGGAAAATACCTAAGGCTGCTTGTAATGTCGGCATATATTGCTCAATAACCATTTCGACTAACTGACCGAATGACGCAATAACCGTTATAAAGATGATCAAACTGATGAAGCTTAAATCTACTGTGGCAAAATCTTCGCCTAACCAGGTTAATGCCCCTTCTTTTAATACATAATTATCTAATAAATAATTGATAGGAACGGCAAAGGTAAGGAAAAACGTTACCGCAAGTCCCAGACCCATAGCTGTTTTTACGTTTTTTGATACTGCCAGATAAGAACACATACCCAAATAGTATGCGAAAATCATATTCTCAACGAATATTGAACTGACAAACGTATTTAATATTTCTTGCATGTTATTTCTTATTTACCTGTTTTAGTTTTCTTCCTGAAGTTCTTTGTTTCTCGCGCGATGAATCCAAATAATTACAGCAATAACAATAAGTGCCATTGGAGGGAGAATCATCAATCCGTTGTTTACATAACCCCAGTCATAAAATACTTGAGGAACAACCTGTATACCTAATAATGTTCCTGATCCTAACAGCTCGCGGAAGAAACCTACAACAATAAGTATTAATCCATAACCGGCTCCGTGTCCTACACCGTCCAGGAAAGATTCCCAAGGTCCGTTGCTCAATCCGAATGCTTCCATACGTCCCATCAGGATACAGTTTGTAAGAATCAATCCGATAAAAACAGATAACTGCTTACTTACATCATAAGCGTATGCTTTTAACACTTCACTAACTAATGTAACCAATGTTGCCGCGACAACTAACTGAACAATAATACGGATACGGTTAGGTATTGTTTTACGGATCAGCGAAATGATTACATTTGCAAATGCCACTACCACAACAACGGAAATCGCCATTACGATGGATGGTTCTAACTTAGCAGTAACAGCCAATGCTGAACAAATACCAAGCATTTGCACAACAACCGGGTTCTTTTTGCTGATAGGACCCAGTAATATTTCTTTGTTTTTTCCAGAAAATAAATTCATCGTCTGCTTAGTTATTTAGATTTTAAAAATTCCACATAATTACTCAAACTGTCGTAGATCATGTTGTGCACTCCATGACTGGTAATCGTACCACCCGAAATGCCATCTACATAGTCTTGTCCTTCAGCTGTCTTTCCGGGTTTCACGATCGCAATACTTTTGAATTCGCCGTTCTTGAAAATTTCTTTTCCAACAAATTGACCTCCAAAAGCCGAATGAGAGATTTCTGCACCTAATCCGGGCGTTTCACCTGCATGACTGAAGTCCGCGCCGAAAACAGTATTCTTATCATCATTTAATGCCATATATCCCCAAAGAGGACCCCATAAACCGATACCACGCAAAGCGATGATGTATTTGATCTGTCCATCTATTTCTGTTACGAAAACCGGAAGCGCTGTACCTGTTGAATAGGCTTTGGCAACATCCGTATTGAAAGCATCGCCTTCCGCTTTGCTGCCGTCTCTGTTCACCAGAAACGTTTCCTGAACCAATTCATCATATTTTGCTTCCGCGTCTTTAGCTGTTGCAACAACATTAACGCAGCGCAATATCTGTATCTTTTTATCTACTTCTTCGTTTTTCTTTTGCGTTTCTTTCAATGCCTGATTGGTAAACGCTAACGCTGCAGCTACGAAGATTACAAGCAATGCCGCATATATAACGGTATATAGATTACTTTGTGTATTCATTTCTTATATTCTCCTTTTTATTACTTAATAGCCCTCTTCAAGCGTTGTTTGATGTTTGCTTCAACTACATAGTAGTCGATTAACGGAGCAAATACGTTCATCAGCAGAATCGCTAACATCATGCCTTCCGGATAACCGGGGTTCAGAACACGGATCACTACAGCCATGAACCCAACTAATAATCCATAGATGTATTTCCCTTTTTCCGTACGGGCAGAAGTAACAGGGTCTGTTGCCATAAATACAGCGCCAAACGCGAAACCTCCCAATAAAATATGTTCCATCGGGCTTAATGCCATACCGGCTGTTGTTCCGATCAGGTTGAACAATGAGGCTGTTACAGCGCCTCCGATAAATACGGACAGCATTGTTTTCCAGCTTGCAATATTGGTCACTAATAAAATAACCGCTCCGATAAGGATGGCCAATTTAGAAGTCTCGCCGATTGATCCCGGAATTAATCCGATGAACATATCCATTAGTGATAAAGGATTACCTAACACATCGGTAACAGCAGTGCTGTTTGTTGTTGCCGTAGCAATCTGACCTAAAGGAGTAGCTCCTGAGAATGCATCCACAACAGTTCCATCGCCCAATCCGAATGTAGTAGAGGTGCGTACAAACACCTTCTCTCCCGACATAGCCGCCGGATAAGCAAAGAATAAGAATGCGCGTGTAACCAACGCTACATTAAATACATTATAACCTGTACCGCCAAACACTTCTTTCGCGAATATAACAGCAAATGCCGTCGCGACTGCGATCATCCAAAGTGGTGTGTCTACGGGAACAATCATTGGAATCAACATCCCTGATACGAGGAAACCTTCCTGTATCTCTTCTTTTTTTATCTGGGCAACGACAAACTCAATACCTAAACCAACGCCATACGAAACGATGATCTGAGGTAATACGGCCAGAAAACCAAAAATAAAAGTCGACCAAAAACCCGGATCTGCGCCAATAGCCAGATTGTGTTGATAACCGACATTATACATACCAAATAATAAAGCAGGAATCAAGGCAATGATTACCACTATCATGGTACGTTTAGAATCTATGCTGTCATGAATATGTACTCCTGATTTTGACGTTGTGTTCGGTGTAAACAAAAACGTTTCGAACCCGTCAAATACAGAACGGAACATTCCCAGCTTTCCTCCCTCTTCAAAATTAGGCTTAATCCTGTCGAGATACTTTCTTAACGCTTTCAATGTATTCTGTTTTTTTGTATTATTAATTCATTTCTTTATATAGAAGATCCAGTCCGTTACGAACAATCTTCTGTAACTCGATCTTAGAAGTATCAATCACTTCGCATAAAGCGAAATCTTCGGGTGCTACTTCATAAATTCCGAGATTTTCCATTTTGTCGATATCAAAAGCAATGATGGCTTTTAACAGGTATTCGGGGAATATATCCATTGGGAATACTTTGTCGTATTCGTTAGACATGATCATGGCACGTTTACCTCCTTTGATGCGGGCATCGATAATACGCTCTTTCTTGATGCCGCCAAACAGACTGCTCAGGAATGTACATCCAGCGCTGAATTTGTTTACTCCCAGAGCAGCCCAACCTAAAAATTCATGCGTTTCGTCTCCTTCCGGAAGTGTGCTTATCTGTGTGTCGTAGAATCCCAGGAAGCTTTCTTTTGAAACTTTGGTTCCGCTCAGGACATCCCCGCTAACAATACGTATGTTTCCTTCTGTCGGTTGAAGTTTATCTCCCACCAGACTGTTGATGTCGCACCCGGCAATAGCTTTCACGTAGCCTGTTTTAGCTAATTCAGAACCCGTTAAAGCAATCAGTCGGGTAAAGTCTGCTATGCCGGTGTTGAATAAACGACCAATCAGAATAACATCATCCGGACGAACGGTCCAAACCGTTTCGCCTTTATTGACCGGCTTGATGTGATTGATTTGTACACCTACGTTTCCTGCGGGATGAGGTCCTTCGAATTCAACTACTTCGGCGTTATTTACTTGAATGGCCGATCCTTTCTTCAAACTGACGTATAATTTTCCACCGGTTAACTTAGCAAGAGCATCAATTCCTGTTTGGAAGTCTTTCTCCTGTCCCTTAATCACAAAATCGAAATCAGGAGCGAGAGGAGCAGAGTAAAAGGCAGAAACAAAAATATCGCGTGGTGTTTCGTTCGGACGCGCTATAATGTCATAAGGACGTTGTTTGATACAAGGCCATAGGCCGGCATTTAATAATGTTTCTTTTACTTCTTCGCCCTGGAGGGCAGAAACATTCTTCTTTCCGAAATCTTCATATTGGTTTTCCGCGTCGGGCTTAACGATAATGCTGAGCACTTTACGCTTTTCTCCTCTGTTTATAGCAGTAACTTCACCGCTAACCGGAGAGACGAATTTGATTTCGGGATGGGTCTTGTCTATAACCAGAACAGAACCGGCTTTAACTTTATCCCCTGTACGGACAACAACCTTAGGGGTAATGCCGTTATAATTATCAGGAACGATAGCATAGTTAACACTACGCCCGCTCGCTAACAGCACTTCCACAGGTTTGCCTTTCAGTTGGATGTCTAAGCCTTTTTTAAGCTTAATCACATTTGCCATGATACAACTAAAGATGTTTATGTAATTTCTCGCAAAAGTACACATTTATTTATGTTTAAGAGCAGGATGCGAGAAATAATTAATGAAATAATTCCATAAATTTGTGTCCTTATAGATTTAAAAGTAAAATAGATATGAAACAGATGATTTGCTTCTTCTTTTTGTTTCTGGTCGGAGTTTTTGAAAATAATGCGCAGGAAGTGTATGTCACTTCTGTTAATAGCCAAAGAGTGAAGAGTTTACAGGTGAATGTGAACGGAGAGTTTATTTCAAACCCTGTGATAAGTTTGCATGGAGAAAAGCAATTAGAGGTCAATTTTGATGTCTTGGGAGATGGTTATACACGATATGCTTATTCTATTGTGCACTGTAATGCGGATTGGACGCCCTCTTTTATTTTGCCGATGGAATACATGTCCGGCTTTCAGGGCACAACCATCGATGACTTTGCCAACTCTATGGCAACAACTACGGCTTATGCTAACTATCGCTTTTTTCTACCTAATGAAGATGTCCGATTTAAACTCTCCGGAAACTATGTGGTAAAGGTTTACGATGAGTCTGAACCGGATAAAATACTTTTTACAGCCTGCTTTTATGTAACAGAGTCGCTCGTTGCGATCAACACGAAAATTTCCGGCAATACCGATATTGATGTGAATAAGAATCATCAACAACTGGAATTCTCTATCGACCACAAAAACTTTCCTATCCCTCATCCGCTGACGGATATGAAGATTTATGTTTATCAGAATGATCGCAGAGATAATTGTGTGACAGATCTTAAACCCTCTTCCATACTGCAAAATCAGTTGGTTTATTCGCATAGTCGCGAACTCATTTTTAAAGCAGGGAATGAATATCGGAGGATGGAATTTCTTTCAGATAGATACAATGGTATGCATGTGGAAAATGTACAGTTTCATAATCCGTTTTATCACATGACGCTTTATCCCGATCAAAAACGGAACGGATTTTCTTACCAGTACGATCAGGATCAGAATGGGCGTTTTTTTATCCGATGTAGTGATTGTAACGACCCGGATACTGAGGCAGACTATTATATCGTGCATTTCACATTGGAAGAAGATGAAATTGCCGGAGGCAACGTGTATCTGAACGGACAATTCCTGTATAATAATTTCAATGAAGAGAGCCGGATGGAATACAACCGGGAAGCTGGTCAATATGAAAAGAGTCTGTTGTTAAAAGCTGGAAGTTACAATTATCAATATCTGTTTGTGCCTGATAGAGAAACAACGGGTCTGACTTTTCCTGTTGAGGGAGACTTTGCGGAGACCGAAAACGAATATACGATTGCGGTTTATTATCGTCCGATTGGCGCGCGTTATGATCGGCTGATCGGATTTCAGAAAGCACAGAACAGAATGACGGTTTTCTGATTTTTTTCACCGAACTTTTTGCCCCATTAAATAAGTGGCTGTTATATTCCGGTCATCCCCCAGTGTTTGTAATCCGAACAATTGGTTTTCAATAGTCCATTTGCCTGTACGTACTAAATAGTCACGCCTGAGTTGTTGCGTAGGAGTAACCGCGCAGTTTACGACTATGAAATCAGCTTCCATCTCCGGACGAAAACTGCCGATTTTATGATCTAATTTCAATGCTTTAGCTGTTCCTAAGGTTGATTTATAAAAGGTCTCCAATACCGGGATGGGATATCCGGTTGTTTGTTGAACTTTATAAGCTTCGGCCATGGTTTTAAACATGGAGAAAGAGGTTCCTGCTCCAACATCGGTTGCCAGTACAGTCTGTACGCCCGCTTCATTGGCACGTTGCATGTCAAACAGTCCGCTACCCAAAAAAAGATTCGAAGTGGGGCAATGCGCAATGATTGCCTTCGCGGCGGCTAATCTTTTCAATTCGCTGTCAGACAGATGGATTCCATGTCCTAACAAGGTTCGGTCTGTGATTAATCCTGCCCGTTCGTATACCTCCAGATAATCCGAAAGACCGGCATATAAATTTAATGTGGAAACAATCTCTTCCCGGTTTTCAGATAAATGAGTCTGTATATACGTGTTCGGATACTCAGCATGTAAACGAGCCGCCATTTTGAGCTGCTCAGGAGAACTTGTTATCGCGAACCGTGGAGTTATGGCATAGCTGTTTCTACCTGTTCCATGCCACCTTTCGATTAAATCCCGGCTCTCTTTCTCTCCCCGCGTTGACTTATCCGTTAGCCCTTCCGGAGCATTTCTGTCCATGAGAACTTTCCCTGTGATCAGGCGCATATTGTATTCGGAGGCCACTTGAAATAAAGCATTAACCGAGGTTGGATGAGTGGTAGGATAAGCTACGCAGGTGGTTGTCCCGTTTTGCAGCAAATCATGCACAAACGCCCGTGCGATATAAACGGCATGTTCGGCAGAACTGAAACCTTGTTCTGCCGGAAAGGTATATCCATTCAGCCAGTCGAGTAATTGCTTACCATACATGCCGATGATTTCCGTTTGGGAATAATGCACATGCGCATCGATCAGTCCGGGCATAAGCAGATGTCCGCTGTAATCCGTTTCCCGAATCGATGGGTATTTAGCTTTAAGCAGCTCGTATGGGGCAGTTTCCAAAATTTTACCTTCGGCAATTACAAGCGCGCCGTTCGGGATATATTCATAAGCATCTTTGCTTTCCCCGGGCGCTCCTGTGAAATAGAATATATCCCCTTTATATAAATGATATTCTTCCTGCATAGAATACAAATTTAGATAAAAAGCCCGGAATTATAGTGGGAAATGTAGTTAAACAAATAAAACTGCAACGCCATTTTGGAAATATCATTTTGACACAAATTTCCGTTTTATTCTTACGTCTTGAATTTTGCGAAATGTTTAAATATGTTTATTTGTGCTGATTTTATGTGAAAATATATAAATATTTGCAAGAAATGTGTGTTTTCTTAACAAAAATGGAAAGGGGTAACTATTCAGCGATTCCTTTTCCTTGTCTCTTACCTCTGCTTAATCACGCTGTTTATCTACACTTTAGATTAAACTTTATTGTTATGTTATATAAGAAACCCTATTGGGTACTGAATGGTTACTTTCTTCAGTAAAGGTTATTGGGGAGTAACCCTGTTTTCAACATCACTATGAATCAAAAAAAACATAAGTATGA
>DAIPZX010000008.1:0-15672 GCA_036781995.1 Massilibacteroides sp.
TCCATCGCTTCTATTCATTTAATAGTGCAATGCACTTATCTACTTCCCGCACTAATTTAGATAAACGCATTTTGGCATTTTTTATCTCGCCTTCACCGGCTGAAACTATTTTTGCTGTTAATACGTTATCATATCTGGCGTTTAACTCCCGAATCTTTTGCAATGCCTGTTCAAGCTCTTCCTCTTTCGTAGCAAGAACTTGATTAAGCTCCGTTATTGTTCGCATCCGTTCCTCGCATGTAGAAATCAGATCTTGAAGCCTAACTTCAAATACAGCCATTAATCTTTTCTGATCTTCGGTCATATCCTACCAAATTCTTTACAAAAGTAAACTTTTGGATTGTAATTAGCAACAATCCACATTATAAATATGAGAAAGAGGAAGAGGGGAGGACAAAAAAAGCTGTCCAATCTGATAGTTGAACAGCTTCTTGATTTCTTGTGTGGCGGTTTCTTATAGCAGAAACGCCAGAATTTCTCCTTCAGTTTCTTCAAAGCCAAGTTTACCTTCTTTTGATAACCAACCAAAAGCAGCATAAAGATCTTTGTCTGATTTAATTTTTGTAGCTTTTTTCAGTTCTTTCAAACTTAATTTTCCCTTTTCATTAAGGGCATGCCATACAAGTCCGGCATTTGTACCGATTAATTCAATCATACTCTTTAGTTTGAGTTAATACTATGATGCAAAACTACGTAATAATCCATTAAAACAAAAATAAAGGCATGTTTTTTAGCATAAAAACATAAATTTTTATGGATAAAGGGTGTGGGGCTGATTACAATGTTTGTTCAGAGTGAATTATTGTTGTAGAGATTTGAGTGGCCATGCCGTATTTCTGTAAAACGTCGACAATCCATTTTCTTGTTGTTTCTAATCCCGATATACCCGAATAGGCATTGATCAGCATAAGGAGATCTGATGTTTCCGGATTGATTTTGGTTCTTTCTTCATCACTGGTAGGAGTCCCGATTCCGCCGGTCCTGTCGCGATATACAGGAAGTCCTTCAATGTTTAATTTTCCACGCCCGATACCGTTGTATAATTCACCGGCACGTCCGACTCCCAAGACTAAATCTCCATCTATTTTGGCTGCGTCAAAACCACCGATAGAATAGCCTGTCTTTATTGAAATGAGATTGATCAAATCTACCAACGTGTTTATTGGGTAAAGCGGGAGTTCGCGATGTATGCGGCGGTGTAATGCTTCGGCTGACGGACGATAGCGATTCGGGTCTTTTCCCAATTTTTTGTAAGCTTGTCGTGTTGCCAGAATGGCCGGAATTTTATTTATCTCTTCAAGTTTGCTTTCTGAACGGATAACTTGTTCCAGCGCTGTAATCTCCTGCCAGAGCTCTTTGTTGTATTGGGTGTTTTTGACCTGTGCCCGGATAGCCAGCACATGCAGGTTGGGGCAGGCTGCCGTTATTTCTTTGGATAATTCTATTTTCATACGGTTGTTTTTGGTGTTAGCAATATGCCTGTTAGAAAACGGCCGCTATGTATGCCTGATTGCCGTGCGGAATAGAAGTCGGCGTTCCCGGTATGGGTGCAAATGCCGGATGATTCTATGTTTTCCGGGTTGACTCCGCACTTGATCAGCTGCCGGCGGTTTGCTTCCGCAAGGTCAATATGCGGTTTGCCGGATTCTTTATTATAGCAACAGATTGAAGTTGTATCTATTCCGGTTAAGGAAAAGGCGTCTGCCACTTCTTGTCCAACCTCAAAAGCTTTTTGTCCGATGGATGGAGCTATCCCCGCAAGTATATCAGCCGGATCTACATGAAAACAATGGGTCATTGTCTCGACCGTTTGGGTGGTGATGTTGTTCGCAGTGCCGCGCCATCCTGCATGAATTGCGGCTATCACCTGTTTTTTAGGGTCATATAATATAATCGGGACGCAATCGGCGGTGGTCACAGCAATACATGCTCCGGGAGTGGCGGTAATCAAAGCGTCTATCCCTTCTAACGCGTTTGTTTGCGTTTCTTTATCTGCGGCAAGAAAAGAATTGTCGATTACGCGGATTTGTGTGTCATGCGTCTGGTGGGGTACAAATAAAAAAGAGGGTGTGATGCCTAAAGCGCCGCATAGGCGTTTTCGGTTCTCACGAACGTTTTCCGGTTGGTCGCCGCAATAAGCGCCCAGATTAAAGGAGGCGTAATTCCCTTTGCTTACGCCACCATGGCGAGTGGTGATGAAATGAAAAATGTTACAATCTCCGGCAAGACCTTCGAATTGTAACATTTCAATCTTATTCTTTTGTATCTTCTTCATTCTCCCAGTCGTACTCTTCGTAATCTTCCTCCGGAAAGTCATCGTCATTTTCCATTACCGGAACAACAAAATCGTCCTCTTCATCCAGATCCAGGGTAGATAAATCCAGATTCTTATGAACGATCCGCTCTACTTCATGGAAGTTCTCCTTATCCAGCTCTTTCCAAAGTAAATCTTTTAGTTGGATAATGCCTTTATTGGTGATGGAAGAAATAAAGACGTAGGGAATGCCTTCCGGCAGTTCCGCTTTAAGGGCATCTTCCAGTTCTTCGTCCAGCATATCGCTTTTTGTGATCGCCAATACGCGCCGTTTCTCTAAAAGATCCGGATTGTAGGTTACTAATTCGTTATGCAGGATTTCATATTCCTTTGCTATATTGTCTGCATCCGCAGGGATCATAAACAAGAGTAGCGAATTGCGTTCGATATGACGAAGAAAACGCAAGCCTAATCCTTTGCCTTCGCTGGCTCCTTCAATGATACCCGGGATATCCGCCATAACAAAAGAACGATTGTCGCGGTAGCTCACGATGCCCAGATTGGGCTCTAACGTGGTAAACGGATAGTTCGCTATCTTTGGTTTTGCTGCGGAAACAACGGAGAGCAGCGTAGATTTACCCGCATTTGGGAAGCCTACAAGACCTACGTCTGCCAACAATTTCAACTGGAGGATAACCATGCGTTCCTGTGCCGGTTCGCCGGGTTGTGCGTAGCGGGGAGCCTGGTTTGTCGATGTTTTAAAATTCCAGTTGCCCAGTCCGCCGCGTCCGCCTTGCAAAAGCATGACTTCCTGTCCGTCTGAGGTAACATCGCAGATGAATTCTCCGGTTTCAGCATCAAAAACGACCGTGCCGCAGGGTACCTCGATCACACGGTCCTCGCCATCCTTGCCGGTGCTTCTTTTTGCGGTTCCCGAAGCGCCGTTTGTAGCCATCACGTGTCGGTCGTATTTCAGGTGGAGTAAGGTCCAGTAGTTTCGGTTGCCGCGTAAAAAGATATGGCCTCCTCTACCACCGTTGCCGCCATCGGGGCCTCCTTTCGGAATGTATTTTTCCCTTCGGAAATGCGTAGACCCGCGTCCGCCCTTTCCGGAGCGGCAATAAATCTTTACGTAATCTACAAAGTTTGATTCAGCCATTTTGTTCTTTTTTAATTATACGTTTTTAACCGCTTCTTTAACGCGTCCGAAGATTTCGTCTATTGTTCCCATTCCTTTGATGGCTACATGTTTTCCTTCTCCGATGTAATAATCTGCTAAAGGCGCGGTTTGATTATGATACACTTCAAGGCGTGACTTGATTGTCTCCAGGTTATCGTCCGAGCGACCTGATATTTTCCCACGTTCCAATAAACGGCTGATCAGTTCCTCTTCGTCTACCTGCAGGTTCAGCATAACGGATACGTCCGTATTGCGTTCGTTCAACATCTTTTTCAAAGCCTTTGCTTGTGGGATAGTGCGTGGGAAACCATCGAAAATAACCCCTTTAGAGTCTTCTTTTGAATCTAATACTTTTGCCAGAATATCGATAATCAGTTCATCCGGAACTAATTGTCCTTTTTCGATATAGCCGGCAGCTATTTTGCCTAATTCGGTTTCGCCTTTGATCTCTGCGCGCAGCACATCACCGGTAGAGATATGGTCTAAGCCGTATTCTTTAATAATTAATTCGCTTTGTGTTCCCTTTCCTGATCCGGGAGCACCGAAAATTACGATATTCAACATGTTTTGTTAGTTTGTTAGATTGTCTTTTTATACGATTGTATATATATCACGATAGGCACGTCCCATTTCATCGTAGTCAAGCCCGTAGCCAACAATGAAATCATTCGGAATTTCGAGACCGGTATAGTCCGGTTTTAAATCGCACTTCAGTGCATCGGGCTTAAGCAGCATAGTTGCTAATCTCACATCGGCTGCTCCTTCATTTCTTAGTTTATTCATCACATAGTGCATGGTAAAGCCGGAATCGACAATGTCTTCCAGTAAAACAACGGTGCGTCCTTTGATGTCGCTTGTGAGCGGCATTACCTCCTGTATCTTTCCGGTTGTGCTCGTGCCCTGATAAGAGGAGTAGCGCGCAAAGGCGAGCTCGTAAGGGCCATTCAACTGCCGCATAAGTTCGGCTACAAACATAAAAGAACCGTTCAGCACTCCTACAAAAAGCGGATTTTTACCCTCCATGTCCTCTTTAATACGTACAGCCATCTTCGCGATAGCTTCCTGAATTTCTTTTTCGGAGATAAAGAGTTTAAACTCCTTATCCTTTAACCGGATTTTATCCATTTGCTTATATGAAAAATAATGAAGCGGTAAAGTTACATTTTTTTCAATGAAGCAACAAATTACTTTGCTGGAACACCAGAGTAACCCAGGGGCGTAAACTGGATTGCTTCGCACTTTGTTCCTCGCAAAGAACGTTGCGGTTTTGGTGAGGCGGATATACGCTCGCGATGACGATGCTCGTTTAAATGCGTTTGCTGAAATAGCGGTATGTCTTAGAATCGCCAGCCTACATTAATTTGGAATACGCTGTTGTTGCCATTGTCACCACTGCTGAAGTCGTCTCCTGATAATTGTTTGGCTTTGTCTATATTCATAACGCCAATTAATCCATAGGTGTAGGATGCCGAGAGTTGAAGACCCATATCAAATTGGTAGCCTGCGCCGAATTGTAAACCGGTGTCAAAACCTTTGATAAGACCGTCGGGCAGGTCAACGCTTACACTGCCTGTTTTGACTTTGGAACTTGTTTTGAAGCTAAACTGCGGACCTGCGAATAAGTTAAGACCTTGATAAGCATATACCTTCGCAAGGATAGGGAGATTGATGTAGTCAATATTGAATTTGATGTTATCGGCTTTTGCTCCTTGCATCGAGTAGTATAAGCCGGACTCCAGCGAGAATATTGGTGTAAGCGCCATTTCGCCGGCAAAACCAATATTCAAACCGATGCGACTGTCGGAATCCGAGTTTGTGAGGTTGGCTACATTCATTCCGATTTTTGGTGCAAAATGAAATTCTTGCGCGCTAAGTTGTAAAGCGCATAATGCGAAAAGTAAAAAGAGTATCTTTTTCATGATTATTTTATTTATTTATTACTCTCAATCCATTTCCGGGCGTTGACGTATGCTTCTAACCAAGGAGTTACCTGGTCGTTGTTTTTGCGGTCTTCGGGGTAGTAGCCGCATTGCCAGGGGAAGATGGAGCGTTCGGGGTGAGGCATCATCGCCAGGTGGCGACCGTCTGCCGAGCATACACCGGCTACCGACCAGGGCGATCCGTTCGGATTGGCGGGGTAACCGTCGTAGTTGTATTTGGCAATCACATGATATTGCTTTTCGTCGTAAGGGAAAGCGAATTTCCCTTCGCCGTGAGCGATCCAAACGCCTAATTTGGTGCCGCTTAGCGAGCCGAGCATCACCGAGTTGTTTTTAGGTATCTCCAGTCCTACGAAGTTGGATTCGAACTTATGCGAGTCGTTATGCACCATTTTGTGCTTTTTCTCATGTTCGGGATAGAGGAGTTCAAGCTCTGCCATTAACTGGCAACCGTTACAAATACCCAGACTCAACGTGTCTTTGCGGGCATAGAAGTTGTCGATTGCTTTTTTTGCCTTTTCATTATATAAGATACCGGCTGCCCATCCTTTTGCCGAGCCTAATACATCTGAGTTGGAGAATCCGCCGCAGAATACGATGAAGTTCACATCTTCCAGTGTCTCCCGTCCGGAAGCGAGGTCGGTCAGGTGAACGTCTTTGACGTCGAAGCCTGCCAGATACAGGGTATATGCCATTTCGCGCTCGCCGTTTGTTCCTTTGTCGCGGAGGATGGCGGCTTTGATGCCTGACGGTTCGCGGCGGTCGGCTGATACGCCGTAAGCAGATAACTTGCCGGTGAACAACTTGTTCAGTTTGTATTCGACCGGCTGCATCTTGTAGTTTTCAAACCGGTTTCCGGCGCATAGGCTTCCGCTTTGTTTGCTGTCTAATTTGTAAGAAGACTGATACCATACATCGCGCATATAGTCGATTCCGAAATGATATTGCGCATCCCCTTTGGATACTAAGATATGGCGTTCGTCTGTCGGTTTGGCAATGATCGCGTAACCTACGCCTGCTTCGTCCAATAGCTTTTCAAAGGTTTTCTTTTCTTTTACCTGTACGAGGATAGCCGGATTTTCGGCAAACAGCATCTTGACTAAGTCTGTTTCCGCTAATTTGTCTAAGTTTACTTCCAAACCGCCCTCGACATTTGCAAAACACATTTCCAACAGGGCGGTAAGCATACCTCCGGCGGAAATATCGTGTCCGGCTAAGATTAAGCCTTTTTCGATTGCTTCCTGAATCGTGTTGAACGTATCGCGGAAATATTCCGCATCCTGGACTGTCGGAACTTCATCGCCCAATTTATTCAGGGCTTGAGCGAAAGCAGAGCCTCCCAGCTTCAACGTATCGAAAGAGAAGTCTATATAATAAAGGACAGTTCCTTTTTCCTTGGAAAGGACGGGAGAGACGATCTTTTTCACGTCGCTTACTTCGCCTCCGGCGGATATGATGACTGTTCCCGGAGCGATTACTTTCTCGTCTCCGTATTTCTGAGTCATGGAGAGTGAGTCTTTGCCCGTTGGGATATTGATGCCTAATGAGCAGGCAAATTCAGAGGCTGCTTCTACGGCTTTATATAAACGGGCGTCTTCGCCTTCGTTGCGGCAAGGCCACATCCAGTTGGCGCTTAGTGAAACGCCTTCCAGTTGATCGGTTAATGGTGCAAACACTAAGTTGGTCAGAGATTCGGCGATAGCCATAACCGATCCTGCTGCCGGATCAATCAAGGCTACTTGCGGTGCGTGACCGATAGAGGTCGCAATACCGGCTTTGCCGCGGAAGTCTAATGCCACGGCGCCTAAGTCGCTCAACGGCAATTGCAGTTCTCCCTGGCATTGCTGGCGGGCGATCTTTCCGGTTACCGAACGGTCTACTTTGTTGGTCAGCCAATCTTTACAGGCTACGGCTTCTAATTGAAGCACATTCTCTAAGTAATGGTGTAATTCGGATTCTTTGTATTTAACCGGCTGATAAGATGTTTCAACCGTATGGTCTGTCATCACCGTTTTGGGCGGTTTGCCGAACATGTACTCTAACTTGATGTCGATCGGACGCGTACCGTCTGCCTGTTCGAATACAAACTGCATGTCGTTGGTCGTTTCGCCAACGATATAGATCGGAGCACGTTCGCGTTCGGCGATGCGTTTCACCCGTTCTACGTCTTTTTCTTCCATCAATAACCCCATGCGCTCCTGGCTTTCGTTTCCGATAATTTCTTTTGCGGAAAGGGTCGGGTCTCCTACCGGCAGTTTGCTGATGTCTATCTTGCCTCCTGTTGCTTCCACTAATTCGGAAAGGCAGTTCAGATGGCCTCCGGCGCCGTGGTCGTGGATGGAAACAATCGGATTTTCGTCTGATTCGGCAATGGTACGGATCACATTGGCCGCGCGTTTCTGCATTTCCGGATTGGCGCGCTGTACGGCGTTTAGTTCGATACCGCTGGTGTATTGTCCTGTGTTTACGGACGAAACAGCACCTCCACCCATACCGATACGATAATTGTCACCTCCGAGAAGTACCACCTTCTCGCCGGGTTTCGGATCGCCTTTCAGTGCATCGCGTCTATTGGCGAAACCAACCCCTCCGGCAAGCATGATTACTTTGTCGTAAGCATATTTTTTGTTGTTTTCTTCGTGTTCAAAGGTTAGCACCGATCCGCAAATCAGGGGCTGACCGAACTTGTTTCCGAAGTCGGACGCTCCGTTGGATGCTTTGATCAGGATTTGCTCCGGCGTCTGGTATAGCCATTGGCGTGGGTTCATGATCTTTTCCCATTCGCGCGTGCCTTCCGTGCGGGGATAGGCGGTCATATAGACGGCTGTTCCGGCAATAGGGAGGGAGGCTTTTCCTCCACCTAAGCGGTCGCGTATTTCGCCGCCCGTTCCGGTTGCTGCTCCGTTAAAAGGCTCTACCGTTGTGGGGAAGTTGTGGGTTTCGGCTTTCAGCGAGATCACCGTTTTGATGTCTTTAATCGCGAAGTAGTCGGGCTTGTCTCCGCTCAGGGGAGCAAATTGTTCCACAACGGGGCCTTCGCTGAATGCTACATTGTCTTTATAGGCAGAAACTAATTTGTTCGGGTTGACCGCGGATGTTTTCTTGATCAGGTTGAACAGCGAACTTTCTTTTTCTTCGCCATCGATCACAAAGGTTCCTCCGAATATCTTGTGGCGGCAGTGTTCCGAATTGACCTGCGCGAATCCGTAGACTTCGCTGTCGGTCAGTTTGCGGTTTAGTTTGCTGCTTACTTCTTCGAGGTAAGCCACCTCGTCTTCGCTTAGCGCCAATCCTTCTTTTGTATTGTAGGCGGCGATGTCTTCAATATAAATAATCGGATCCGGCTGTTTGTTGATTGTGAACAGCGTCTGGTCTAATCCGTTGTAAATCCGCTGGAGCATCGGGTCGTGTTCCGCGTCGCCGGACGAGACAGGGAAATATTCTTCAATACGGGTAATGCCGGAAAGTCCCATGTTCTGGGTGATTTCCACAGCGTTAGTGCTCCACGGGGTAATCATTTCCCGGCGTGGGCCTACGTGCCATCCTGCTATGTTTTCCGATTCGACCGGGGTTGCTTCGCTGAACAACCAGACTAATTTTTGAATATCTTCGGGAGAGAAAGGCCGCGCGGTTTCAACCGCCAGCAAATTGTTTGTAGATGATCTGAAAAAAAGAATCATATCGTCGTTTTTTATTATACAGTGTTGACTATGATAAGTCTTGCAAAGATAGATAAAAAAAATGTGTAAGAACGGGGATAGTGTTTTCTTTCTATCTCGAATAATCTAAGCCTGAATAAGAGTCGTAAGAAGAACGGTGGCGTTTGTTGAGGACGCGTTTGATCAGGGCGTCAACAGAAAAGCGACCCGGGCCTGTGAATAGCAGGAATAAAAACAAGATCAGATATAGGAACGGGAGCTCGCGGATGGCAAAGGGATCGTTCCCATGTATAACAAAAAACGCCATCAGCATCGTGAATATCATTGGTATCAGGGCTAAGCGGTATAAAAATCCGAGAATAAAGGCGAGCGAACAAATGACTTCGGCAAATAAAGCCAACACCAGAGACGCTTGACTGCCTACGCCCAACGGGTCGGGAAAGGTCTGCAACAGTTCTTCTGCCTGATTCCATTTCTGCCATCCGTGCAACAAGAATGTCGAGCCGAAAATGATACGGGCGGCAAGTAGATATACAGAACCGGTCAATCCTACCGATTTTGCTCCAAAAAGTATTTTATGAACAACAGACATAGCTTTTTTATTTAAAGATCGGAAAGTTAGGAACTATATATCAATATCGCAAAAAAAAATGGGGTTCGTTTTTTTGTCGGCGCTTATACATTAATATAAAGCGATTGCCTAAGTATTGATTCGGTGTAATACGCGTAACAGGGCGAACGCGTTAAAAATAGCCTCGTCCTTTTTTATTCTGAAAAAGAAAAAACCTTGTTTATTAATTAAATAAAACGTAATTTTGCATTTTGTTAAGTTTTATCCGGCTTTTCGTTTGAAAAACCATTTTTTTCGGATAAAAAAATAAACGTCAGTCTGTGACTGACGAACTTTGTTGTGTAGAATCGTTTGCGGATCAGCCCGTTTTTTGATCTGTTTTTTTGGAAAAATATTAACCTTTTTAACGCAGTTTTCTTACAATCTTTATTTTAACGTTTATGTCAACACTTCTTATCAAGATTCTTTCGGCTAAGTATCTCAACCGCTGGTTGATATTGCTGAATGATCTTTTAATTTCCACGCTTTCCAGTCTTGGCGCTTACTTGCTCGCGTGTTTTATATTTAAATGGCTGCTTTCTTGGCAGCAATTTATTTATCTGGGGCTTTTTTCGGTCATTAGCGGCTTCGTAAGTTTTTATTCCTTTAAGTTGTATAAGGGAGTAATCCGTCATTCTTCGTACTCCGAGACCGGGCGTATTGGCATGGCCGTTCTATTGAAAGTGGCTCTCTTAGGCGGAATTTCTTTTTTTTATTTTGATCATCTCCCTCCTCAATTTATCTATATCTCCCTCCTGTTTGATTTCCTGACTACTTTTTTCGCTCTTATTACGGTTCGTACCATAATTATCCTGCTGTATAATCAAATGATTAATACCGTTGCCACGTCCAAGGATAATATTCTTGTTTTCAAGAGCAACCTGCATGATAGTTTGTCTCTTCACGCACCGGCTCCGGAAGTGATCGGGAATTATCGTGTCGGGAATTATCATATGGAGGGTTTTTTGCAGATGGATACAAATAATGTGTACCGCATCAACGGATATAATGTTTATTCTGCTTCCGGTCCGGATGAATTTGCCGTCTTGATAAAGAAATATCGGATAAAAGCGATCCTGTTTCAGGATGACCGGGAGGTAAAGGACGAGCGCGACCGGCTTGTTCGTTATTGTGAGGCGTTGAAAGTGAGGATGTTGATCTTGGCTCCAATCAATGAATTTAATAAGCATAAGGGACTTAATCGTCCGTTGGCGGATGTTCGGGTGGAAGATCTGCTTAGTCGTGACGAGATTAAAGTGCAATTAGAGGAAATCAGTTCCTCCCTGAATGGCAAAACCGTGATGGTAACCGGCGCTGCCGGGTCTATCGGGAGTGAGATTTGCCGTCAGCTCTGTTCTTTCCCTATTAAACAACTGATTTTATTTGACTGCGCGGAAACGCCGATGCACAATTTGCGTCTGGAACTAAACGAACGTTTCCCGAATATATCCTTTTTCCCTGTTTTAGGGGATGTGCGCAACCCAACAAGGATAGATGCTATCTTTAACAGGTATCTTCCTCATATTGTATTCCATGCGGCGGCTTATAAGCATGTGCCCCTGATGGAAGAAAATCCCTGTGAGGCAATACGTACCAATCTTTATGGCACGCGGGTAGTCGCTGATACCGCGATTCGATATAATGTAGAGAAATTTGTGATGGTCTCTACGGATAAGGCTGTCAATCCGACCAATGTGATGGGCGCTTCCAAACGTTTGGCGGAGATGTACGTTCAGAGTTTAGACGGCGCGATGAAGGAGGGGGTGCTGAGCGGTACTACGCGATTTATTACGACCCGTTTCGGCAATGTGTTGGGTAGTAATGGCTCTGTAATTCCGCTGTTCCGCCGGCAAATAGCTAAAGGCGGACCGGTTACTGTGACGCATCCTGATATTATCCGTTACTTTATGACCATTCCGGAAGCCTGCCGTTTGGTGCTCGAAGCGGGAACAATGGGAAAAGGAGGGGAGATTTTTGTTTTCGATATGGGTGAGCCGGTGAAGATTGTAGATCTGGCTGTCCGGATGATCTCTCTGGCGGGTCTGGAGCCCGGAAAAGATATAGAAATCAAATTTACGGGTCTTCGTTCCGGAGAGAAACTCTATGAAGAGCTATTAAGTACGCAAGAGACAACGCTTCCTACGCCTCATGAAAAAATACGGGTGGCAAGTGTTCGTGATTGCAATTACGAGCAATTGCTTCCGGAGGTAGACGAACTTACCCGAATTGCCTATACGGCTGATGTATTGGAGACTGTACGAAAAATGAAAGTAATAATTCCTGAATTTATCAGCAAAAATTCGATGTTCGAAGCATTAGACAAAGAATTAGAACGAATCGTTGTCTGATGCCGGATAATGACTGCGGCTATTTTTACAATCAGGGATGTCTGTCTCGGCGGAGGAGTAGATAAACAAACGCCATACCGATGACCAACCGGACGAAAGAAGGAACAGATACAGGCGAAGTTGTTTCGCGGCTTTGCTGAACGGCATGATCGATCGTCTCTTTTTTCGTCAGCTGATTTTCCTGTTTGATAAAGACGCTGTCTGTTCCTGTGCGGTTGAGGCGGGTTTCCGTCAAAGAAAGAACAGCCTGCCTGCCGCAACTGTCAGGAGGCGTAAGGCGAATATGATGACTCAACAGTTGCTCTGATATAACACGGTTTGTCTTGCCGCGAAATAAAGAGTTGTCTGTTCGTAAATAAGAATACCGCTTGTGTTCTTCCTGTTTTTTGCTGCTTCCACAAGAAATGGAAGACAGTAAGAGAAAAATAAATAAGATTCGATAATTCATACATAAATAAGTTGGCGCCGGTTTTTACCGGTGAATGAATAAGAAAGGTGAACGAAATTCCTTTTGCTATAATAGATCGCCTGATCAAAGTCTGGGGAATTTCTCGAGCGGAGGGTGTTCAGCAGGAGACTGAAGTCGGTCATATACAGGTCTGCCGCTTCTCCGGTGAGATGCTGCGACAGGAGCGCGCCGCCCACGCGCCTGTTCAACACAGGGCAACGATAGCCGCTCAGGATATGCATCGGGCGGTTACCGCAAGAAGCGCGGAGGGGTTCCAGCAGTTGGATGCACAGGCGGCGCAGGGCTCTGACTACTTGGAGCGGAGGTGTGCAGTTGTCTATCCCATTGTCTATCGCCACCCGGCTGTAAGTAAATTCCCGGAGGTAGAAATGTTGGCTCAGGCGAACCTTTCCGTTGTTGGCAGGATTAGTCTTTCCTTTCATCTTTGTTTTGTTGTTGTTTTATTTTGTACGTATAGTCCACACCAAATAACGCTCCGGCAAAAGTGGACATCTCGCCGAAAGCAACCAATACACTTTGATGGATTTCTCCCGGAGGGTCAATCCAAAAAGAACCGAATATCAGAACGATGCCGGCTACGGTCAGTAGCACGGCTATCGTCAGTTGGATTCGCATTTTATGCATACGTTCCGTTTAATCGAAGATTAGATATCACCCGGTGTTTCTTCCGTGTTTTCCGATTCTTCCGTATTTCCGGCATTCCCGGTTCCGTCGGAGATCTGCGAGAACTTGGTGGTTATACGTGTTTCCTGCAAGGCTGCGCCCGGTGTGAAGATGATTTTCGGCGTTCTTAGCATACTCGGCGTAAAGCTGTCTTTGGTTTCGGCGCCCTCACTGCTGACTGACATGCGGAAGTTGCCCAGTTCGCCGAGTTGAACGATACGTCCGGCTTTCAACTGATAGTCGATCACAAAATTCAAGTTGTCAAGAACTGCTTTCACATCGGCGCTGGAAACCGTGCTTCGTGAGGCAATCAGAAAGCAAAGCTCATTCAGATCGGCTGTGCCATTGCTTTTAGACGCTGCATGCCACTTCTTTTCAGAAGCGCTGTTACCCGGTTTTGATAAACGTTGAACTAATTTAAAATTTTGTCCCATACGAAATAAATGTTTAAAAAATGAATAATTGAATAACTTAAAAACTGTTGGTTAATTAACACATTGCAAAGGTATGGCAACAAAAAAACGACAAATTGGGCTGGAATGGCACCCAAACTGCCCTCCTGAGCTAAGACAAACGCATTGCGAGACAAACTCCCGACAATCCACCCCAACAGGAAACAGTTCGTTATTTAGATTTTTTCAAACAAACAGTTTATGCCTATACATTATATATATAGTCTAAATGATTTTAAATGCGATTGGTCTGCATGTTGCACTGAATGGATACGTGAAATTAGCTTTTGAAAAAGCGAAAAACGGGACAAAATTAGCTTTTGGAAAAGCGAAAAAAGGAATCTTTTTCGTATTTATATCAGTAAAAGAAGCTATCTTTACGATAAAACAATAAATAGACGATCGGATGGAACGAGATACCATGGAAATGCTTTACACGGCATTTTATCGGAAATTAGCAAAAGTTTCGTTAGAACATAAACGGTTTCTTTACGAAAAGATCAATTGGAATGCCCGTATGATCGGTATTAAAGGCGCTCGCGGCGTTGGGAAAACAACGATTTTGTTACAGCGCATCCGGTTGGCCTTTGCCGATGTGGATACAGCGTTTTACGTTTCGCTTGACGATCTGTGGTTTAAAACCAATTCATTGCAGGATCTTGTCGAATATGTTTATACACACGGCGTCACGCATTTGTTTTTAGATGAGGTGCACCATTATCCTGACTGGTCGCAGATCCTGAAAAATATATATGATAATTATCCCGACTTGAATCTGGTTTATACCGGTTCTTCCATGTTGGAAATAGATAACTCAAAAATTGATTTGTCACGCCGTCAGACCGTTTACGATTTACCCGGTTTGTCGTTTCGTGAATTTTTGGCATTTGAAAATGTGCTGCGGCTCGAACCGTTATCGTTAGAAACTCTGATCGGAGAACATACGGGACAGGCAATGAAAATTACGGAAAAAATAAAGATTCAGCCTTTGTTCGAGAGCTATTTGCGCTATGGTTATTATCCATTCTATAAAGACGCGGGCGAAGATTTCGCAACCCGTCTGCAGGAAGTCGCTTCATTAGTGATCGATTCCGACCTTCCGGCAGTAGAAGATGTTGCCTATTCAACGGTACAAAAAACAAAAAAACTGTTGATGATTTTAGCGGAAAAAGTTCCGTTCACACCGAATATCAGCCAATTGTGTAAAGAATTGGAAACAACGCGTGATCTGGGTCTGAAACTCCTTTACGCGCTTGACAAGGCGGCCTTGCTGACCTTGTTGACATCTGAAATAAAAAGTTACAAGCAACTATCGAAACCCGATAAAATCTATCTGAACAACAGTAACCTGATGTATGCGTTGACAGCCCATGTAGATAAAGGAAACCTGCGGGAAACCTTTTTCCTGAATCAGACCGCTGCAGTTTCGACAGTCGTTATGCCGAAACAAGGAGACTTTTTAGTCGAAAGCAAATACCTGTTTGAAGTAGGAGGAAAGAATAAAACCTTTGATCAAATCAAAGAATTACCGGATAGCTACTTAGCCATTGACGACTCAGAATACGGACACAAAAACCGCATCCCCCTGTGGATGTTCGGCCTCCTGTATTGAAAACAAATGGAATTGCACAAAAAGAGGGAGACAAGGCATACCCTCTACAGTATGTAATTTGAGAGCTGGGGCAAACGCATTTAAAAATTGGCTGAAAGCCATAACTAATTCAGCCCAATGCAACGCGTTGGGCTAGCATATATCAGGCTTTCAGCCTTTAAGAAACAACGAACTTGTTTTTTATATCATCGGATTAAAAATCCTTATATTCAGAATCGACGGATTGCAAATCCGCCGAGACGGAGAAAGAACAAGCGAGTGCGTCAGCGAGCAAAAAGAAGAAGACCGGCCTCAGCGCCTGAGCGTAAAGAAAAACGCGAAGCGGAAGCGTTAAAAACAAATCGTTGTTTGAGCGCAGCGAGTTTCGATTTGTTTAGCGAGAGCGCAGCGTTTTTTAGCTCAGGCGGTGCAGCCTTGATCTTTTTTGCTTCCGTTTTTTGGATCAAGCCAAAAAATGAAGTGGGGTCACAGGGGCAACGCCCCTT
>DAIPZX010000009.1:0-15020 GCA_036781995.1 Massilibacteroides sp.
CCAGAGGGGGCGTAAACTGGATTGCTTCGCGGCGCTCGCAATGACGCCGCGGTTTTAGATGTTATTTTAAATGCGTTTGCCCTGTATAAAGAGATGCTCACTCAGCGTAGTATGCAGATCGCTATAGGGTATGAGGATGCGGATGATTGTAAAAGACTATACTCCCAAAAGAGTAATAGATAAATCAGCGAATAGATTCGCCGCAAGTTTACGGTCTGAATCCGATAATTTCGCGCACTTCTTTTAATGTTTTCGACGCGCTTGCGGCAGATTTCTCCGCTCCTTCGCGGGCAACACGTTCGAGGTACGTGTCGTCTGCCAGAATATCGTTGATACGATCACGTATAGGTTTACAGAACAGGTTGATGTCTTCAGCCAGTTGCTTTTTCATATCTCCGTAGCGAATTTCACAAGCGTTGTATTTTTCATTAAAGAAGTTGTACGTATCCGGCGTAGAAACAATATCCATCATCATGAACAGGTTAGCTATAGGTTCCGGTTTCTCGCTATTCGGCTCTGTGGGGCCGGAATCGGTCACCGCTTTCATCACCTTACTTTTGATTGTCTTTTCATCGTCAATCAGATAGATCGCGTTGCCCTCGCTCTTACCCATCTTGCCCGAACCATCCAACCCCGGTACTTTCACCGCTTTTTCGCTCAAGTGGAAAGAAGCAGGTTCCGGAAAATAGTCTACACCATATATATTATTGAAACGACGGGCAAACTTACGCGCCATTTCCATATTTTGCTCCTGGTCTTTACCTACCGGCACCTTAACTGCTTTGTGGATAATAATATCGGCAGCCATCAGGGAAGGATAGGTTAATAATCCGGCGTTTACATTATTGGGTTGCGAGCGCACTTTATCTTTAAAAGAAGTCACACGTTCCAACTCACCCAGGTAAGCATTCATGTTCAGGTAAAGGTAAAGTTCGGCTACTTCCCGCACGTCGCTCTGAATATAAATGGTTGCTTTTTCGGGATCAATACCGCAAGCTAAATATTCCGCGAGAATCGTTTTAACACTTTTACGGATATTATCAGGATGAGGATGTGTAGTCAGGGAGTGCCAATCGGCGATAAAGAAATAACAATTATATTCATGCTGCATTTGCAGAAAACTCTTTACCGCACCGAAGTAATTCCCCAGATGCAGATTGCCCGTTGGACGGATACCACTAACTACTGTTTCCATAATTCTTTGTAACTTATTTTATTTCGACGGGTACAAAGATAATAATACAGATCAGTAACGCCCAAATTATATGAAGTAAGATACACCCTCTTATTTCCGTATTTCTAAGGTATACGATTTTGTTCTCTCGTTAAGAGTGTTAAAATATACACTTGAATTCTATCTATTTTAGAACCCAGCTCACTCCTATTTTGTCTCTTTGGGATTTATTGTATTTTTGCACTCCGAATTCAGATAGAGTAAAATGGGTATAGAACGTGGGTTATTTAACCGTACCGAGTTATTGGTTGGTCAGGACATAATGGATAGGATAAGCAATCTCCGGGTTATTATTTTCGGAGTGGGCGGAGTGGGTAGTTGGTGCGCGGAAAGCCTCATCCGCTCCGGCATACGTCATCTGACAATTGTTGATTCCGACCGGGTTTGTGTAACAAATATCAATCGCCAGCTAATGGCAACGACCAAAACCGTAGGACAGGTCAAAGTAGATGTATTAAAAACCCGTTTGCTCGAAATCAATCCCAAGGCAGAGATTACTGCGCTTCAGCAAATTTATGAAGCCGACACGGCAGATTCTTTTAACCTCGACTCCTTCGATTATATTATTGACGCAATCGATAGCTTAGAAAACAAGGCTGATCTGATACGCCGGGCAACGCGCACGCAGGCTACGTTCTTTTCTTCCATGGGGGCAGCGTTAAAATTAGATCCTTTAAAAATACAAGTGGCTGAATTTTGGAAAGTAAAAGGATGCCCGCTGGCAGCCGCGCTAAGACGGAAGATGAAGAAAGGCGAAAAACCGGCGAAGAAATTCAACTGTGTTTTCAGTGAAGAATTGCTGGAAAACAAAGGAGCCAACTCTTCTTGCGGAACAGACAAGTGCTTATGCCCAAAGACGAAGAGTGGCCCCGGAGATCCTGACCTTGTCAATCATGAGTGGTGCAGCCTGAAAGCTAAAATCAACGGAACAATGGCACACACAACCGCTATTTTCGGTTTTACGCTGGCAGGATTAGTCATGCAAGATATATACAAAGCGGATTAAAAAGGCACGTTAATCGTATCTTTCCAATGCCCATAATCCTCTATTTCAAGCTCCAATGTATTAGAATTGGTTTTCGAAGCATATAAACTACCGGTATAGCGGGTGACGCGGTTCTTTATCACCGGAACCGAAGTCAGCCGGATTGTGTGAAGTGTATCTTCATGCTGATTCAGCGTTATCAACTTAACTCCGCTCAAATAACTGGTGTCTCCCTGCAAGGGTTCAGGCACAAACGTATAGAAGGAATAAACGAACGCTTCTCCCGGACTAACCCCTCCGGAAAGAAGATATTCTTTTTTTAATGCCCTGACTGTTGCCGCTTCGGCATCTTTCAGATTGGTTGTATGGTATTGTTCTTCTATTTCCAAAACAAATTTAGAGGCATCATCCGGTATTGCTTTGGTACCTGCAAACTCGACTCTCGCCACAAGACGTTTTAAGATGATTTCCACCGTGTTTTCTTCGCTCTCCGGTCCTACGGTCACTTCCTTTATTGCGTGAAAAGAGTCGGTAACTTCGGAAAAGGCAGCTTGATTGCCGGATAAGGTCATTCCTGACGCAGAGTGTGCCAACAAAGCAATCAGGTAAGTTCCCGCTTCCAATTCATCGTACACATAAACCCCGAAATCGTCTGAATTCTCTTCCGTAAAAGATTGAGATTTAACAAGCGCACCGCTTTCTTTATGATATACGATATACTCTAACCGCGAAAACAACGGAGCGCTTTCCTGCTTTTCTATAGCTTGGGGCTCTGAAGGGATGTAAGTAGGAATACTTTTGGTTCCGGAGAAAGGAAGTATTTCCACATCCTTTTTTAGCTCCAGACTAATGGAATACAATCGTTGTCCGGAAGTCGATTCATCACGTTCTGTACAAGAAAAAAACAAAAGGGTTACTACTATAAAAGCAAGGGAAACAAGATGAATTTTATTCATTTTTTCTTAGTCTGTTTTGATTATTATTACTTTTTATCGGTACAAAGAAAAGGGTTCTTTTTTATATTTTGAAATATTATAGACAGTTTTTTCTGCCATCAAAGCTTTAATTGTTAGTTTTGTAGAAATCTGATTTTATTAACCTACTAAAACACAAGAATAAAATGGCACGTCCTGTAACTTTGTATTCCCTTCAATGGGGTGACCTTGATTTAAACACTGTTTGCGAGAAAGCAAAGAGTTTTGGATACGACGGACTCGAAATCGGACTTCCTGACCATTTGGATATCCACAGTAAAGACCCTGCTTATCTAAGTAACATAAAAGCATTGTTAGAGAAGCACGGTTTGCAATTACACACGATTTCTACTCACCTGATCGGACAGGCGGTTTGTGATCTCATAGACGAACGCCACAAAGCTATACTTCCGGACTATATCTATGGAGATGGCAACCCGGAAGGCGTGCGTGAGCGTGCTGCCGCCGAACTAATCCGCACAGGAGAAGTGGCTGCCGAATTAGGCTTAAAAACAGTTGTTGGTTTTACGGGTAGCTCTATCTGGCATTACTTGTATTCGTTTCCTCCCGTAACAGAAGCCATGGTAAATAAAGGATTTGAAGACTTTGCCAAACGGTTTACTCCGATTCTGGATGCTTATCAGAAATTAGGTGTGCGGTTTGCCCTGGAAGTTCATCCGACAGAGATTGCTTTCGATATTATTACCGCCGAAAGAGCATTGCAGGCTGTAAACTATCATCCCGCATTCGGTTTCAATTATGACCCAAGTCATTTAGGCTATCAGGGCGTGGACTATGTAGCGTTTATCTATCGTTTTGCAGAACGGATATTCCACGTACACATGAAAGATGTTTACTGGAGTGACGCCCCAAAACAGGCAGGTGTATTCGGAGGTTATGTCACCTTCGGAGATCCGAGGCGCTTCTGGAATTTCAGAAGTGTAGGCAGGGGAAGAATCAATTTTGAAGAAATTATCCGGGCTTTAAATACGATCAATTATACCGGTCCTTTATCTGTAGAATGGGAAGATAGCGCGATGGATCGTGAACATGGAGCAAAAGAATCTTGCGAGTTCGTCAAACGACTGGATTTCCGCCCTTCGGCACATGCATTTGATGCATTTTTCGACAAAAAATAAAAACTTAAACAACAAAACAAAATGAGATTAACAAACAACATTTTCTTATCTCTCATCCTATTATTCTGCATGAGTATGCCGGCTGCAGCTCAAAAGCCAAGTCTAAAGTTTAATGCAAACAAAAAATTTAAAGTAGTTCAATTCACGGATTTACATGTAAAACACCAGGATCCGAAATCAGACATTGTTTTTGAACGCGTAAATCAGGTAATCAAAGATGAAAAACCGGACATGATCATCCTGACCGGAGATATTATCTTCAGCAAACCCGCAAAAGAAAATTTACGAAACGTGCTTAAGACGGTGGCAAGTCACAATATCCCTTTTTCAATCCTTTTCGGAAACCATGACGACGAGTTCGATGTAAGCCGGGAAGAACTGATCAAGATATCCGATGAGTTTCCCAACAGCTTGACAGCAGATGAGCCTAACCTTTCGGGAGTGGGCAATTACATTCTGCAGGTACAGGGCTCTGCCGGAAATAAGACAGAGGCTTTATTGTATTGTCTTGATTCACACGCTTATTCAACTATTCCGGACGTAAAAGGATATGGGTTCATTAACTTTGATCAGATCAACTGGTATTTGAATAAGAGTGCGGGGTTTACCAAAGGAAACAATGGAAAACCCTTGCCGGCATTGGCATTCTTCCATATTGCATTGCCGGAATATGCACAGGCAGCAACGTCTGAAGACGCGCAATTATATGGTATCCGTCGCGAAAAATCATGCCCGCCGGCTCTAAATACCGGTATGTTTACAGCGATGAAACAGGCAGGAGACGTAATGGGAATCTTTGTGGGTCATGACCACAATAATGATTATGCAGTCAGCTGGCACGGAATTCTTCTGGCTTTCGGACGTTACACCGGAGGAGATACGGTTTACAATGATTTACCCAACGGCGCCCGCGTGATAGAACTGACAGAAGGGGAAAGAGGTTTTCGCACATGGATACGTACTGCCGCGGGGACAACCCAGGAGACACTGTTTCCGTCGGATTATATAAAAAAATAAAACGGAATTTTCAACTGTTGGGCTAATTTTAATTTATCACTAACTTTGTAGCCTAATCATTATACATTATAATTGTATGAAAAGAATAAGAGCAGCCATTGTGGGTTATGGCAACATTGGACAGCATGTGCTTGAAGCCCTGGAAGCAAGTAGCGATTTTGAAATCGCAGGAGTGGTAAGACGTAATCCGGAAGATATCCCGGCTGAATTAAAACCCTATAAGGTAACCGACAAGATCACTGAACTGGAGAAAGTAGATGTCGCTATCCTGGCAACGCCCACAAGACAAGTAGAACTTTTCGCAAAAGAAATGCTCGCATTAGGTATTAATACGGTTGACAGTTTTGATATTCATGGTGGAATTGTGGATTTACGCCGTTCGTTAGATAAGGTTGCAAAGGCTCATAATTCGGTAGCAGTCGTCTCTGCCGGATGGGATCCGGGAAGCGACTCTGTGGTTCGCGCCTTACTGGAAGCCATGGTTCCGAAAGGAATCACATACACCAATTTCGGTCCGGGCATGAGCATGGGACACACCGTAGCAGTAAAAGCGATCGACGGAGTAAAAGCAGCATTAAGCATGACAATCCCTGTAGGTACAGGTATACATCGCCGGATGGTATACATCGAAGTGAAAGACGGTTATGATTTCAAACAAGTAACCGCCGCCATCAAAGCAGATGATTATTTCGCACACGACGAAACTCACGTTATGCAAGTAGAATCTGTAGAAAATCTACTGGACATGGGACACGGTGTACATCTTACCCGTAAAGGAGTTTCAGGGAAAACACAAAATCAGTTGATCGACTTTGACATGAAGATCAACAATCCCGCGTTAACTGCGCAGATTCTGGTAGCCGTAGCCCGCGCCAGCATGAAGCAGACACCCGGAGCTTATACAATGATAGAAATACCTGTGATTGACATGCTCGCGGGAGATAAAGAAGATTTAATAAGAAGATTAGTTTAATTAATTATGTTGTCATTCATCACATGGACTGTTGATCCGGCGATATTCTCCATCGGATCCCGTGAGATCCGATGGTACGGACTTGCTTTTGCGATAGGCTTTGCTATCGGATATTGGATAGTAGCCAAGATGTGGAAGAAAGAGCAATTGCCTGAAAAATGGTTGGATTCGCTTTTCATCTACACAATATTGGGCACTGTTATCGGGGCGCGTCTGGGGCATTGTCTTTTTTATGCACCGGAGTATTATCTTGCCAACCCGCTTGAAATATTAAAAATCTGGGAAGGAGGATTAGCCAGTCATGGAGGTACATTGGGTATTATTATCGGAACTTATTTCTATTCGAAACGCGTAACGCACAAAAGCATGTTGTGGACATTCGACAAGTTAGTAGTTCCTACCGGACTTGTAGCAGCAATGATACGCCTTGGCAACCTGATGAATCACGAAGTATACGGCCACCCCACAAACAAACCGTGGGGCTTTCGGTTTATAGAGAACCTACACGCCTGGAAGCAGGGAGCCGAACCCATTTTTTCAGCTCCAAGCCATCCCACCCAATTATACGAGGCAGGTTGTTATCTGATAACCTTTGTGATCTGTCTATGGTTATATTTCAAGAAAAACGCTTATAAGAAAGAAGGTTTGATCTTCGGTATATTTATGATTGGTATTTTCGCAAGTCGTTTCTTTATCGAATTTCTCAAGAATGATCAGGAATCCTTTGAAGCCGACATGATTATAAATATGGGGCAACTTCTCAGTATACCTTTTGTTCTATTGGGCTGCTGGAGTATTTGGCACGCACTCAAGACTAAACAATAATTAGTGTAGTATTATGTATAAATTAAAAGAGATTGCAGAGAATATCTACTACGTTGGAGTTAACGACCGCCAGAAGGCATTTTTTGAGAATCTATGGCCCCTACCCTATGGAGTGGCATACAATTCATATCTGATCGTTGACGAAAAAAACGTATTGGTCGATACCGTTGATATCTGTTATTCTGATATTTTTTTAAAGAAAATAGCAGATGCTTTAAACGGTCGTCCGCTGGATTATTTGATTGTTAATCACATGGAGCCGGATCATGCAGGAAGCATTCGCCTACTGCGCCAACGATATCCGGACGTACAAATTATTGGAAATAAGACAACGTTCAGTATGCTGGAAGGCTACCACGGAATAACCACAGGACTCTATGAAGTGAAAGAAGGAACGACACTCAATACGGGGATGCATGAATTCTCCTTCTTTATGGCTCCTATGGTACACTGGCCGGAGGTAATGTTTACTTATGAAGCGACTGAAAAGATTCTTTTCTCTGCGGATGCATTCGGAACATTCGGAACATTAGACGGAGGCGTGATTGATTCTGAAATCAACATAACATATCAATGGGATGAAATGTACCGTTATTACGCCTGTATCGTTGGAAAATATGGTAGTCCTGTACAGCGGGCACTGCAGAAGTTAAGTACGATCGAAGTAAAGACAATCTGTTCAACACATGGTCCTGTATGGCGTGAACAGATAAAAGAGGCCGTTGCTATTTATGACCGTCTCAGCCGCTATGCAGGAGAAGAGGGTGTAACGATCATCTACGGCAGTATGTATGGAAATACCGAACAAATGGCTGAAGCGATCGCATTCTCCTTATCGGAAAACGGAGTCAAGAATATCGTTCTGCACAACGTGAGTAAGAGTCATGCAGCGGATATACTACGGGATGTATTCAAATATAAAGGACTGATTATCGGTTCGCCTACTTATTCGAATCAGGTATTCCCGGAGATCGAGTCGATAATGGGCAAGATTGAACTTCGCGAAGTTAAAAACAAAATCTACAGTTATTTCGGTTCATTTTCCTGGTCTGGAGCTGCTGTTAAAAAACTCGCAGCTTTCGGCGAAAAGATGAATTGGGAAACAACAGGAATACCTGTGGAACAAAAGTACGCACTTGCTGAAACGAAATACGAGGCTTGCCTTGAATTAGGAAAGGCTGTAGCCGGCAGATTAAAAGAAAATTAATTTTATAAACAAAAAACACATACATCATGAGACTTATCATTGAGCAGGACTATGCGCAAATATCTGCCTGGGCAGGTAATTATGTAGCCTCTAAAATCAACAAGGCTAACCCAACTGCAGAAAAACCGTTTGTACTCGGACTGCCTACAGGGTCTTCTCCATTGGGCATGTACAAACGCTTAATCGAATTGAACAAGCAAGGCAAAGTATCTTTCAAACATGTTATCACATTCAATATGGATGAGTATGTAGGATTACCGAAAGATCATCCGCAGAGTTATCATACATTCATGTGGACAAACTTTTTCAATCAAGTAGACATCAATCCGGAGAATGTAAATATCCTGAACGGTAATGCCTCTGATCTTGCCGCAGAATGTGCTGCTTACGAAGCTAAAATGAAGGCTGTAGGAGGAGTTGATTTGTTCTTGGGAGGCATCGGGCCTGACGGACACATCGCATTCAACGAACCGGGCTCATCTCTGTCATCACGTACAAGAGTGAAGACACTGACTGCCGATACGATCATCGCAAACTCCCGTTTTTTTGATAACGACGTAAATAAGGTGCCAAAGACTTCCGTTACCGTAGGCGTAGGAACAATACTGGATGCTAAAGAAGTACTTATCATGGTAAACGGACATGGAAAAGCGCGCGCGCTGCAACAAGCTGTAGAAGGCGCCGTTAACCAAATGTGGACTATTACTGCCCTCCAATTACATGAAAAAGGAATTATTGTCTGCGATGAAGCAGCCTGCGCCGAACTAAAAGTTGGAACATACAACTACTTCAAAGACATTGAAGGAGCCAATCTTTGTCCGGACAGCTTACTGAAATAAGAACTGTTTTTCGATAATAAAACAAAAAAAGGCAACCTTTACAGGTTGCCTTTTTTTGTGTATCTTTTTATCCTTATTTTCTCAAAGAGTAATCGGGTTTCCGTTATAGAAGTCCAGGATTTTTGCCCGAAATATAAAATCGTATTTAGCTTGTGCCTGTTCGGCAAGACTCTGGGCATATTTCGTTTTTGCTTCGTTAAACTCATAAACGGAACTTTTGCCGGTCTTATACTTCTCTTCCGCATAGGAGAAAGCCTCTTTTCCGGCATCAACCGCTTTGGAAGACGCTATATACTTCTCCTGTGAAGCAGTGGCATTATAGTACGCCTGCTGTATTTCCTTGTAAAGCACCTTCTTGCTGTTCTCCAGCGCCAACTCCCGGTTCAGGATATTAATACGGGCAGAACGAACACTGTTGCGCACCTGAAAGCGATTAAAAATAGGAATAGAAAGGCTAAAACCGATTGTTTTACGTTCATTGTGCTTAAGCTGGTCACTGAATCCAACATTCGTTACGTCATCACCACTGTAATGATAGTAACCATTGCTGTAGCTTGCATTCAGATTGAGCTTTGGAATATAGCCTGCCTGAGCAATCCGAAGCAATTTCTTGCTGCTTTCCAACTGATACTCCTGCGCTTTAATCTGTGGTTTTATAACAACAGCGTTATCATATACGTGGGCAGGCGGAACAATGCTGCTGATATATTTATCGATTGCATCTTCAATTGTCGGCGCTTCGACTTCAAACTGGGTAGACTGGCGTTCCAATTCCAGCACTTGGGCAAGGTCGAGCAGCGCAAGATTGACATTATTGTTTGCCTCTACAAGAGCAACCTCATCTTTAGCTAATTGAGCCTTGATATCATATAAATTGGAGAGCGGCACACGCCCGGCATTAACCAATTCCTCGGTACGGGTTACCTGACGTGAAGTAAAATCAAGCTGCAGTTCGGCTACATTCCGTATTTCTTTCGTGTAAAGCACTTGTAGAAAATAAGAAGCAACACCGATAGAGATATCTTCCTTTGCCTTGTTCAGCGTTTCGGTAGCTGCCTGAAGATCGAGCTTCTTTGCCGCTATGTCGTTCTTTATTATGAAACCGTCAAAGATTGGCATGCTCAGGCTTAAGTAAGCCGAGGTATTCGAGGAATTCCGGTCCACAATTATCCCTTCCTTTGAAGGTGAGCGTCCAAAGTCGAAATTTTGTCCTACTGAAGCATTCAGATCAGGCAACCAGCTGTTCTTACTCGTACTCAAATCGACCTCACTGCCGGCACGTTGTTGTTCCTGTTGCTTCAGGTCTATATTATTCGAGATCGCATGGTTAATGCATTCCTCCAACGTCCATTTTTTTGTAGTTTCCTGAGCGCCGGCAGTCCAGCAAATCAGGAGAACGGGCAGGATATATACTAATCTTTTCATATTCATGAGTTCAATTGGATTATTACTTCTTATCCGGATCGATTGCCGAGCCGCGAACCTTATCTGCAATTGTCAAACCTTCCGTAATCTCAATTTTAATACCATCAGACAATCCGGTCTTAACATATTTTTGTTCAAATTTCTGTTCCGGTACTTCCTGAGTTACAAGTTGCACAAAAGCAGAGTCTCCCGAGAATTCGATACAACTTTCCGGAATAACCAACACATTCTCTGCGCGCTTCAATACGATTTCGGCGTTAGCGCTATAACCGGCACGGATAAACGTTTGATCAGGAATCGCCACTGCCGCTTTAATCTCAAACTGAATGGCGCCGTTTTTCTCTACGCCCTTAGGTGATACATATTCCAATACAGCATCAAACGTAGCGCTCTCCATCGCCCCAACTGTCAATTTAATAGGCATACCTTCATTGATGCGTCCGATTTCGGTTTCGTCTACATTCCCACGGAAGATCATGTCGTTCATGTTGGCTACCGTAGCAATAGTCGTTCCGTCATTGAAGTTATTCGACTGTATTACGGAGTTGCCCACTTTAACGGGGACGTCAAGAATCATACCTGTAATCGTGCTTCGTATCTGTGTTGTACTGGCCACTTTAGAGTTCTTTGCAATACCGTCGCGGATAATTTCCAACGCGCTCTGTGCATTATCGCGTTCTTCTTTTGCTTTCAGAAAATTTGATCTGGACGCTTCAAAGTCTTCTTTTGAAATCACTCCGCTCTGAAACAATTGTTCGTCTCGCTGATATATTTCTTCGACTTGCTTAAGCGAGATATTCGCCACATTTACACGTGATTCCGCACTATTCAATTGCACCATCTCAGGGATTACCTTGATTCTGGCAATGATTTCGCCTTCCTTGATCATCTGTCCCGCTTCTTTCGTCAGCTCAGAGATAATTCCGGAGATTTGCGGCTTAATCAGCACTTCATAGCGCGGCTCCACATTACCTGTAGCTACAGTTTTGGTTTGTATCGTATCATTAGCAGGTGTTACAATCTCATATACGGTTATCACCGGTTGCGCCTTTTTCCACAAGAAGTAGAACGTTCCGATTACAGCTGCTCCAACGAATACGAGTAACACGATGCGCAAGATTTTCTTTACAATGCGATTCTTCATGATGATATATCTGTTTATTTATTATTTCTTGTTTTTATTATTCTTCTCTGATTGCATCGATCGCTTTAATCTGCATCGCCCTCCAGGCGGGTATAAGACCCGCAAGAAGTCCGCTGATGAGCAAAACGACTGTAGCAGCAACGGCTGTATTGATACTCACTTCCGGATGAAGGAAAAAAGTGCCCCGTGAAGGCGGTTGTGCTGAAATTACCTTATCCACCAGATCTAAGATAAACACCCCGAGACTCAGTCCTAAAAGTCCTGCCATAGACGTCAGCAGCAAACTTTCGCTCATGACCTGTGAGATTATATTAAACGGCTTTGCTCCCAACGCGCGCCGCACACCGATTTCTTTCGTTCGCTCTTTGACCGTTACCATCATGATATTACTCACTCCAATGATTCCGGCAAGCAGCGTTCCCATGCCTACAAGCCATACAAGTATATCTATTCCGACAAACAGGTTGGTAAACGTAGCAAACTCAGCAGCCAGATTCAGGATAAACAACGCCTGGGGGTCGCTCGGCGCGATCTCGTTCTGCACTTTGATCAATCTTGAACATTCATCCACCACTTCCTTTACGTTATATTGAGGACGAATACTCAGGGCGAGAAAATGCAAAATATCTCCCTGGTTCAATGTTTGTTGCATGGTAGAAAACGGGAGGAAAACACTCTCGGTAGAACGTCCGCCAATGCTTATATTCTGTGCTTTTGCCTCAACCACTCCAACTACCTGATAGTAAAGTCCATTAGCACGGATGTATTTACCACACGGATTGTCGCCATTGAACAAAACATTATTTACATCCGACCCGATCACGCAGACCTTGCGCTTCTCTAACAGGTCGATTTCGTTAAAAACACGCCCGTAATGTATTTTTTGGCTCTCAATGTTAAAATAATCGGGATACAGACCTTTCACCATATAGGTCCCGGTCTTTTGTTCGAAAACGACATTCTTGTCCGAACGGGCTCCAAAGATTATCGGAGTAATATATTCCACACCCGCTACATTCTTCTTGATGGCATCGACATCCCGGTTTCGCAGATTCCAGATACGACCTTTGTTGAATCCTCTATAAGGTTCACTGGTACGATCTGTCCCCATAAATACGGAGTTGGTCGCAAATCCGTCCATTCCGGCAAACATACCGTTCTTCATTCCATTTCCTGAGCCCAACAGGATCACCAGCATAAGGATACCCCAGAACACACCGAAGCAGGTCAACACGCTCCGTGTTTTATTGCGGGTAATGGTTACCCAGATCTCCACCCATCTATCTGCGTCAAACATGTATATTGTTCTTTATTATAATGTGATTATTCATGCCTCATTGCTTCTACGGCAGATATTTTAACCGCCTTTCTCGCCGGGAAATAGCCAGCCAATACACCTGCGATAACAATCAGCAGTGTAGCGGATAAAGAAATACCCAGACTCACGGTCGGATTACGGAATACGCTTGTGCTCTCACCCGGATTTCCATCGCCTGCCGGAGCTGTAGCTTGTGCCATCTCCATACCATAATTGATTACTTCCGTCAAGGTAATTCCCCCAAGCATGCCCACATAGCCAAACACGGCAGTCACCAGAATCGATTCAAAAATGATCAGCGAAAGAATAGAAGACGGTTTAGCCCCAATCGCTTTACGGATGCCGAACTCGCGGGTGCGCTCCCTCACGGTGATCAGCATAATATTACTTACGCCCACAATACCCGCCATTAACGTACCGACACCGACAATCCAGATAAAAAATGAAATCCCGTTCATCATTCCGTTCATCATTCTGAACGGATTCGCCGTATTCCACATACCAATCGCATTCCGGTCTGCCGGATCAAATCGATGCCTGCGTCCCATCGATGCTCTGAAACGATTTTCAAACGCATCGTTTTCTTCCTCCGTTACGACACCTTTCAGGGTAAAAGTCAAATTGTTTATGCCATATCCTTTATTATAGAGTAACTGTCCGGTAGAAAACGGTATATAAGCCGGCGCATTATTACTCCTGTCTTCATCATTATAGACGCCCACCACCTGATACATAGTCTGTCCGGCCTTCACATATTGCCCCAGCGGGCTCACATCCCGAAACAATACCTCACTCATACGCGGACTGATAACAATTACTTTGCGACGACCTTTAATATCCAGGTCATTTACAAAGCGTCCGTTTCCGGCATTTACGTTTACATAGTTAATTGCCGCATGATCCGGAAAAACGGCATCAAGACTTCCGTTCACATACTCTTCACCAAAAGAAATGGTATCAGATCGGGATACAGTTGCCGAACGCAGTACAATTTCCGGATGCTCACGCGCGATGGCTTCATAATCTTTCTCTGTGAATTGAATACGTCTGTTGGTAGGCAAACCCTGATACGGCATCGTTGTATAACGCGCCCAGACCTCCACCTTATTCATAGACATATTACGGAAGTTATGCATAATTCCGTTGCGAAGACCATTACTGGCGCCAAGCAACACGATAAGCATAAAAATACCCCATGCCACGGAGAATCCGGTCAGAAAAGTACGGAGCTTGTTTTTTTTAATCGTGCTCCAGATTTCACGGGTGTTTTCAAAATCAAACATGATATTCCGCTTCTTTATTTTCGATAACTCCGTCTTTTACATGAATAATCCGGTTGGTCGCATCGGCTACCGATTGTTCATGGGTGACAATGATCATGGTCATGCCTTCGGCATTCACGTTACGAAGCAATTCCATAACCTCTACCGTAGTAACACTATCCAATGCTCCGGTAGGTTCATCCGCCAGAATAATACGAGGTTTCGCGATCAGCGCGCGGGCAATAGCGACACGTTGCTTTTGTCCTCCGGACATTTCGCTGGGCATGTGGTGCGCCCAATCCTTCAACCCGACCATATCGAGGTATTCAAGGGCTATATCATTTCTTTTCTTACGCTTTAAACCCTGATAATAAAGAGGCAAGGCGACATTTTCCATCGCATTCTTAAAAGAAATCAGGTTAAATGACTGAAAAACAAAACCAATCATCGTATTTCTCAGTTCAGCAGCGCGGCTTTCACTCAGATCTTTTATCAGTTGCCCGTCTAATTTATAAGTTCCGGTATCATACGTATCAAGAATTCCGAGGATATTTAACAGTGTAGATTTTCCTGAACCGGAGGCACCCATAATAGAAACCATCTCTCCGGCTTCTATATCCAGATCAATACCTTTTAATACGTGCAATGGCGCACCATTGAAATACGTTTTGTTAAGCC
>DAIPZX010000010.1:0-14862 GCA_036781995.1 Massilibacteroides sp.
ATGTTTTAGAAGCTGTTTTGATTTTTTCATGATTCTTTTTTAGATAATAACAATTCAAAAACGCAAAAAGACTAAAAAATAGGATAGGACAACACTACTAAAAAAATAATTCGTGAAACTCAAAACAGTTTCTGAATATCAATATTATATCTTCCAAAATCCTGTGTAATGTTGTTTTTTTCATGCGTTTTATTATTTTGCTCGTTCTCTTATTTATAATATGACACCACAGAAAGAAAAACTACTTACACTACATCGTTCCTCTTTTGGCTGATTGTTGTGTTTCGTTATCTTTGTATTCTAATGTAAAGAATGACTGTGATGATAGTTTCGAAGGGAACGGATAGGCTGGAGACAAAGGGATTGGTTGCTACTATCGGCTTTTTTGATGGTGTGCATCTGGGACACCGGTTTTTGATTGAGGAGTTGAAGCGGGTGTCGGAAGCTGAAGAACTGCCTTCGGCTGTGATTACTTTTTCCGCGCATCCGCGAACGGTCTTGCAGCCGGACTTTCACCCCAATTTGTTAAATACGCTGGATGAGAAGTTGGTTCAATTGGAGACAACCGGATTGGATTATTGTATTGTAATGGATTTTTCGGAAGCGTTATCTCGTCTGTCTGCAAAGGAGTTTATCACACAAGTGCTGAAGGAGCAACTGAATGTAAAAGCACTGCTGATCGGCTATGATCATCGTTTTGGGCATGATCGTACGGATGGCTTTGAACAATATGTTGCTTATGCCGCGGATTGCGAAATGGAGGTGTTGAAAGCGTCTCCTTTTGAAACGGAAGCTGTTACGGTTAGTTCGTCTGCTATTCGCGATAAACTGTTGAAAGGCAAAGTGGAGGATGCTGCAAAGTTATTGTCTTATCCTTATAGCTTAACCGGTGATATTGTAGATGGCTATAAAATGGGACGAAAACTGGGTTTTCCTACCGCCAATATTGTGGTAAATAATCCCGATAAAATAGTGCCCGCGATAGGAGTTTATGCCGTCTGGGTTTATGTGGAGGGGGAAAAACATAAAGGTATGCTATATATCGGAGACCGCCCGACACTACAGAATGGAAGTCATATCACTATGGAAGTAAACATCCTGAACTTTAACAAGGATATTTATAATAATCAAATCACGGTAGCGTTCATTTCATATATACGTGGGGATTATAAATTTAACTCGCTTGAAGAGCTGAAGGATCAATTAGTGGCAGACCGGGAGGTAGTCGACAATATACTCAATGCAAGATAGGAGAATAATATGGAACAGCATTTTTACGAAGCAATAGATACATTAAGGGGAATGATTTCTCGTCCGTCTTTTAGCCGGGAAGAGGGGAATGTTGCTGATTATTTGGTTGGTATATGGTCTGCTGCCGGACATACGGTTCACCGGAAAGGGAATAACCTCTGGATTGTAGCTTCCGACTTTGATTTAAACAGGCCGACCGTTTTGCTCAACTCACATATAGATACGGTTAAACCTGTTTCCGGCTGGACTAAAGATCCTTTCCTGCCGGAGGAAAATGATGAAGACCAATTGTTTGGTTTAGGAAGCAATGATGCCGGAGCAAGTGTTGTATCGCTTTATGCTGCTTTCTCACAGCTCTGTCAAAGAAAGCAAACGTATAATCTTGTTTTTCTTGCTTCTGCCGAAGAGGAAGTTTCCGGAAAAGAGGGAGTGGAAATGGCTTTAAGGGAACTGCCGCCAATTGCTTTTGCGGTTGTGGGTGAACCAACAGGCATGCAACCGGCTATTGCGGAAAAGGGATTGATGGTACTGGATTGTGTAGCCAAAGGACAGGCAGGTCACGCCGCCCGTAATGAAGGTGTTAATGCGATTGCAGTTGCGACGAAGGCGATCGACTGGTTTCATTCCTATCAGTTCCCTGAAAAAAGCGATTTTCTGGGTCCGGTTAAAATGAGTGTAACGATCATTCATGCCGGAAGCCAACATAATGTGATACCCGATCGTTGTGAATTTACGGTAGATATCCGTACAAATGAGTTTTATTCGAACGAACAACTTTTTGACCTGATAAAAGAGCAAGTGGGTTGTGAAGTGAAAGCCCGCAGTTTTCGGCTTAATTCTACCCGTACAGACTTGAATCATCCCTTTGTACAGCGCGCATTATTGCTGGATAAAACACCTTTCGGTTCTCCTACATTAAGCGATCAGGCACTCATGCCTTTTCCTTCCGTCAAATTAGGTCCCGGACAATCTTCCCGTTCGCATACCGCGGATGAGTTTATTCGTCCTTCGGAAATAAGGGAAGCTATCGATACGTATGTACGTCTGTTAGACGGACTCCAACTTTAGTAAAAAAACATGTTCAGAAAAGTACTCGAGACAATCGGAACGCGCTATATTGTCGCTTTGCTCAATCTGGCGTTAATCTTCATTAATGCCCGGGTACTTGGGGTGCAGGGAGTTGGTCAGGTAGGCTTGATTCTGGCGGCTGTTACCATGATCATTTCCATCAACAGTGTGCTTTGCGGAAATACGATTGTCTACTTTATGAGTAAATACCCTGTACGGTTGGTTCTGCTTCCTGCCTATCTGTGGACGCCCATCAGTTCTGCTGTTGGTTGCCTCTTGCTGTTTGCCTTAGGTTTATTGCCGGAAGGTTACAGCTTTGATGTATTCTGGTTGAGTGTACTGAATTCATACGTGTCGGCAAATTCCCGTTTTCTGCTGGGAAAAGATCAGGTGAAAGGGTTCAACCTGACCTTTCTTATTCAGGGAGGTTTATTATTTTTCCTACTTCTTTATTTCTATTATATCTGTAAAGAACAGACCATTCAGGCCTATTTATGGGGGATGTATCTTGCGAACGGGTTGGCTTTATTTGTCAGTGCCTTGCTGCTGATCCCTCATTTAAAAAGACCGGAAGAAAAATCAGCAGAAAAACCTTTTATTCCACTTGTTCGCGAAATGTTTGCTTATGGACTTTGGAGTAGTGCAGACAGCTTGGCAGAAGTCTATACAACCAGATTAAACTATTTTCTGGTGCGCAGTTTCTCCGGTTTAGGAGCTGTTGGTCTGTTGGATGCAGGTACTAAAATCTCCGAAAGTGTATGGCATATCAGCCGGAGCGTAAGTTTTATTACCTACAGCGAAGTAAGCAGGCAGCAGGAAGAAAGCGCACGTAAACAAATAACACTCCGCCTCTTTAAGTTCACATTGCTTGCCGTCTCGTTCATTACGCTGGCTATCATATTCATTCCCGAATGGATTTATACAGACTATTTATTCACGTCTGAATTTGCAGGAATGCGGCTTGTTATTTTACTCTTAGCCCCCGGTATCCTTGCTTTTGCCTGCAATAATGTGTTGGGGCATTACTTCATTGGTTCCGGCAGGATACGCTATAGCGCCTTCTGCTCCTTTACGGGACTTGCCGTACTTATTTTTATCGGTTATTTCCTAATTCCGGCTTATGGCATTATTGGCTCTGCGATAACCTCAAGCATCGCATTTCTGTCTATGCTGGCATTCTCTACCATTCTGTTTTCCAGAATCACCTCTACTCGCTTCCGGGAATTTCTTCCCGGCAAACAGGATTTCAGATTTCTGGCAGAGCGCGTATCAAAACGCGACTCTCATCGTGTGCAAAAGAAGTGAAGCAATCCATCCTTTAACCGTATGGCGAAAAGAAACTATTGGATCTTGTACGCCTGCAACAGAATCGAAAAAAGGCTGTATTACAGTAACCACCAAGGTCAAAACATTTGATGGAATAAATTATACAATATCAAATTTGCGACTAAAATTTAGTTTGAAAGAGAGACATTGCGAGAATGCCTCTCTTTTATTTAAGATAGGGTGATTCAAAACCTAATTTCTTCAAGCCATTCTGTACGTCCGGATGACACATGAATAGTTTCCAAAGCAACCCCGAACGGTGATTTTCTATCATCACGGCAATAGGTCCTTGGTCAATTGCCAGATAACGCTGCGGATACCAATCTTCCGTCTCACTGAAAGCATCATAGAAACCATACTCACCCCACAGTTGGTCTTTCTTATTATAAAGATAACGCATTACCTGCATGGACTCTTCCGGAGTATAAACGATGGACGACAAGGCAGCCGTAGGGACAATTACCCCATGATCACCTCTTTCCGTCGGTTCATGTGCGGCATAACCTTTCACAGAATAACTCGCACTTAATCCCCAGGCATCCTCACCGTATCCGGTATAGTTCTCCGGATTGCGGATACAGTAAGCACGGTTAATCAGTGTATAGTTTTTCATCTCCTGAAAATAATCTGCGTAAGCATCTTTTAATCCGTTCGGATCCAATCCCAGAAAAGAATAATGTGCCCAGAATAAAGGACCTGCCTCTGTTCCCTGATAACGCATATTCAGCGTATACCCTTCTACTTCGTGTGGTCCGATGATCGCTCCGCCTTCTCCCCATCCTTCATGATAGACTTCTGCCGGCACGCCATGCGTAGGTGAACAAGCCGCCAGAATATAGGTTATGAGGCATTCATTGTAACCACGAATCGCAAAGTTCATTTCCCAGGAATGCTCCGGACTCCAATGCCAATACAACACATTCTGTCCGTTTCGGTGCCAGTTCCAGTCCACGGCTTTCCAAAGTTTATCCATACGGGCGGCAATCGCCTTTTCATCTTCTGAACCATTTACATAATATTGATGAGCAGTCAATAATCCTTGCATCAGGAATGAAGTCTCCACCAAATCTCCTCCATTGTCTTTTTCACTGAATCCTCTTACTTTACCGGTTTCGCCATTCCACCAATGCGGGAATACACCATGAAATGAATCGGCATTTTCCAGAAAAGAAACAATCCTTTCCATTCGTTCCAGACCTTGTTCACGAGTCACATACCCTCTGTCAATACCGGCAATGATAGCCATAATACCAAAGCCGCTACCTCCGGAAGTAACAACGTGTTTATCGTTTTGCGGATAAACACCGTCCACATGAAAACGTTCACGTGCCAAACCACTGTTCGGTTCAGCGCCATCCCAGAAATAATTGAATGTGCGGTGCTGTACACTATCCAACAGCGCTTCATCTGTTATTGAGATTGTATTGTCTGCTTGCGTATTTACAGTCTGCTTACATGCCGAAACGACTATAAGCAAAGCAATAATAATTGCGACATATGTATTTTTCATGTTCTATTATTTTAGTTTGAAACTATTTTTTTTCAGGTCATTACTGTTACCCCCTATCATGATTTCAAAATCGCCCGGCTCATTGTCATACTTTAGTTCATAGTTATAGAACTTCAGCATATCGGGCGTTATTTGGAAATTGATTGTCTTTGATTCACCCGCCTTGAGCATTACCTTCTCAAATCCCTTCAATTCTTTTACAGGACGGGTCACACTACCAACGAGATCACGGATATAGAGTTGTACCACTTCTGCCCCATCTCTTTTCCCTGTGTTCGTCACAGTCACACCGGCAGTCAACATGCCATCCGCATCCAATTCAGATGAGCTCAACGTAATATCGCTGTATGCGAATGTAGTATAACTCAGTCCATATCCAAAAGGATAAAGCGGATCGTTGGTTACGTCCATATAGTTACTACGGAATTTCTCAAACCAAGCTCCTTCTTGCAACGGTCGGCCGGTGTTCTTGTGATTATAATAAAGTGGAATCTGCCCGACATTCTGGGGGAAAGTCATAGTCAGCTTTCCACTCGGGTTCACATCTCCGAATACTACATCGCCAATGGCATAGGCTGCTTCCGTGCCACCAAACCAGACATTCAGTATTGATGGAACATGGGCATGCTCCCAGTCCAGTGTTAATGGACGACCGGTAAAGAGTACCAATACAACAGGTTTTCCTGTCTTTAAAAGTTCTTTTAGCAGGCGTTGCTGTACATCCGGAATACCTAAGTCCGTACGACTGCTTGATTCTCCGGTGAACTCCGAAGATTCGCCCAATGCCGCAATGATTACATCCGATTTAGCAGCGACAGCCAATGCCTCATTCAGCAGTTCCGCTTCCGTGCGATTATCACGTCCGAGTTCACGTCCGAATAATGTAGCCCGTTGTTCCAATCCGGGATCTTCTGTAAGATTACTACCTTTAGCGTACAGAATAGTCGCTTGTTTGCCGGCAACGCTTTTCAGACCTTCAATTAATGTCGCGGGTTTGTCTAAATTTACCGCTACACTCCATGTGCCCGGCATATTAGAAGCTGTGTTTGCCAATGGGCCTACAACAGCAATTGTACCTTTCTTCCGTAAAGGGAGAAGATCCTTCTCATTCTTTAGAAGGACAAAGCTTTCGGACGCAATCTGACGAGCAATTGCACGATGCTCATCCGAATAAATTTCTTTTTTCGCTCTATTTACGTCACAGTATTTATAGGGGTCATCAAAAAGTCCAAGCCTGTATTTTGCTTCCAGAATGCGACGGCATGCCTGATCAATATCTGCCAAAGCAATTTTACCGTCATCCAATGACTTCTTGGCAGTCAATAAGAAGCCTTCACTGACCATATCCATATCTACTCCCGCCTGCAATGCACGGGCAGATACAGTTTGCAGATCACCAATACCATGATCAATCATCTCCATAATGCCCGTATAATCTGTCACGACAAGCCCACTGAAGCCCCATTGATCACGCAGCACATCACTCATCAGCCACTTATTGGCTGTTGCCGGAACGCCGTCTACTTCATTAAAGGAAACCATTACACTGCCAACACCGGCTTCCACAGCAGCCTGATAAGGATACATATATTCGTTAAACATACGGATACGACTCATATCCACCGTGTTGTAATCTCTTCCGGCCTCGCCCGCACCATATAACGCATAATGCTTAACACAAGCCAGGATACGATTATTGCCCTTAAACCGGCCAGCACCAGTTCCCTGATAACCATACACCATTGCTTTTGCAATCCGACCTGCGAGAAACGGATCTTCACCGTTTCCTTCTGAAACGCGGCCCCAGCGGGGATCTCTGGAAATATCAACCATAGGGCTGAACGTCCAGCAGATTCCATCCGCGCTGGCTTCTGTTGCCGCAATCCTGGCGGAGCGTTCTATCGCTTCCATATTCCAGGAACTGGATAACCCAAGAGGAATAGGAAATGCCGTTTCATAGCCATGAATCACGTCCATTCCAAAAAGCATCGGAATGCCCAGACGGCTTTCTTCAACAGCAATACGCTGAACCTCGCGTATTTTTTCAACACCTTTGATATTGAACAATCCACCCACAATCCCTTGCCTGATTTTACTACTTATATCACTACTTTTTGCCTGTCCGGTAGTTATATCCCCGGAGGCGGGCAGATTCAACTGTCCAATTTTTTCCTCAACTGTCATTTTTGCCATCAGATCGTTAATAAAACGATCCATATCGCTGTTCGTAGTAGAGTTCTTCTGTGCAGTTACCGCCAACACACACATACACAATATGGAGATAAATACCTTCCTCATCATTGATTTTATTAAATAACAGATTGCATTTTCTTTTATGGGCAAAAACAGGGTGTTCCCAAACTCCTTGCGGACACCCTGTTTATTCTGACTAATTAATTACTTCGTATCTAACTGATAAGATTAAGGTGTCAATCCATAGGATCAAGCATCAAGTCGGGAAGATCATCTAATTGAGATGCCGGTAGCGGCCAATAGGTTTTCGCTTCAGTCCAGCCTTTCGGGCCGAGCACAGTCGCTGCTTCGCCTGTACGGACTAAATCAATATAACGGTTACACCACTCACCGCAAAGTTCCATACGCCGCTCATCCAGGACATCATTTAACGTTACGCCGGTTTTCGTTGGCATTTGCGCTCTTTCACGAACTAAATTATAACTATTATCTCCGTTTTTACCCAAACGGATTTTCGCTTCGGAGTTTAACAATAAGACTTCGGAATAGCGTAATAGGCGAGCATTATTATTCTGACCATAACCCGTACGTCCCGGCGTCAGCTGGTTATACGGAAGATAAGACTTCCCATTCCAACAGTCTGTAGACTCACCTCTTGCATCACTTACCACCCAACCTTCACGCGTGGTAGTTCCTGCTTTCAGAAAACTGGTCTCCGCACGTACTGTTTCTCCACGATTTTCAGCCCAAGCAACAAATTCCGGTTCATACCCCATAAAACCCCATCCTCCGAAAGAGGTTCCTGTGTCCGGTTCATTCAAAGAGAACGGCCCTTCACAAGTAAACCATTCGCCAACACCGATATAGTCTCCTGATCCATTACCAAAGTCAGTAACCTGGCTTTCGAATAAAGATTCATCACAAAGTTTCCCCGGTATTTTAAACAAATTATAATAATCAGCGTATAAGGAGAAGTTGCCATTGTTGATAATATCATCCGTCAGCGTTTCAACCTGCTCATAATCCTCTTGCAACAGATAGACTTTAGCCGCCAGCAATTTGGCTGTAAATGCAGTTACCGCACCGTTATGCGTCATCTGATTAGGGCGTAAACGCGGTAATTTTTCCATAGCATAATTTAAGTCTTCCTCCAACATGTATTTATATACTGCAGCTATTGTAGAACGACGAAATTCAGTTTGCATATTATCCTTATACAGAACGATTGGGCCGAAATTGGTCACCAAGTAATAATAAGACCATGCACGTAATGTACGCACTTCGGCACAATAAGACTCATAGGTGGCATACTGATCACTGCCCGGTGTCAGATAGGCGGCGTAACCATCGAGAGACTCTAATGCAGAGTTTGCAATACGGATGATTTCATAATGGGTCACCCAGATATTATTAAGCGCCCAAAATGAATTGGTATAATTAAAATCTCGACCGAAATCCACAGCCCCTCCTTGATCATCTGTACGTCCCGACCACATATCACCATCGCGCCCAAACAAAAGAAGCTTGTTTGCAAAATGCATTCCGGATGTACGAACTTTTGAATAAACCCCGACAACAGGTTCATACATATTCTCTGTTTTAGAGAACTCCACTCTTTCTTCCGGCAGCTTGTTTACCGGATCTATATCAATAAAGTCAGAACAAGCCATGCTCCCTCCCAGCATCATTACCGCTGAAAGCATATATAATATTCTTTTCTTTAAAAATTTCATAATGATAAGTTTTTAATTGTGTTTTGATAGTTTAGAAATCAACTTGAACTCCAAAAGTATAAGTTGCGGTCAGAGGATATACTTCCGTATCCCACCCTTCGGAATCCGACAATTCAGGCGTAAAGCTATTCGCTTTAAAGGTCGTGAATGGTCTGTCTGCCGTTACAGAAAGACGAATGCCGGGTAAAACATAGTTGCCCATTTTTACATTTCTGAAAGAATATCCGAGCGCAATATTCTGGATTCTGAAGAAATCAGAACTTTCTACGAAATAAGACGCATTGTTGCTATCCGAAACGTTCCATGTCTTTGTCAACGCTTTTGCAGAAGGATGCGAGTTGGTAGAACCTGCTCCCGTCCAACGATTAGTATATTGTGCTCTGTCAAAGTTATAATTCGATGCCGCGTAACGTAATGCTCTTTTTCTGTTCCACATCTTGCCGCCCATTTGTCCATAGGTCGTTACATTAAAGTCCAGATTTTTATAGGTGAATCCCAGATTGATTCCATAGTTGAAATCGGGAACATAAGATCCCAGAACCTGCTTGTCGTTTCCGTCGATAACACCATCTCCGTTGACATCTTCATATTTAAAATCGCCCGGTTCAAGGTTGTTTAAAACAGCGACCGGATCAGCAGCACACTCTTCTGCTGTTTGATAGACACCTATTACCTTGAAACCATAGTAAGAGTTCATTTTCTCTCCGACTTTGTTTACGGTTTTACCCCCTTTGATAATGGTCATGTTATCTTTCAGACTTTTCACCTCGTTATGCAAGAATGAAGCATTAATGCCGATGTTATAAGCAAAATCTTTATTGATATGATCCGCCCAGTTCAGCGAAAGGTCAACTCCCATATTGAGAATTTCTCCGTAGTTTCCCGCCAGCGTTGTACCCTGCATAGGGATCTTAGGTGAGATTACGGCATTCTCGGTCATACGGTAATACCAGTCGATATCAGCAGTCAAACGTCTTCTTAAGGTTGAAAAGTTAACTCCGATATTTGTTTCGTTAACCACTTCCCAGCCTAACCAGCTGAAATTGGACGTGTTTACAAAACCATCAATCACATTATTCGTTCCAAACACACCTTGTACATTATTAACAGTGGCAAAGCCTGCACTTGCATCCATCTTGTCATTTCCTAATTTACCCCAGCTCGCACGTAGCTTCATATAATCGAATATAGCCTGGTCTTGCATAAAAGACTCCTCTGAAAGCACCCAAGCAGCACCTACTGAAGGGAAATAGCCCCATTTGTCATTGTACTTGGAAGAACCATCCGCGCGGAAGGTGAACATTAACATATACTTATCCGCATAATTATAGTTCAGACGTGTAAAATAAGACAACCCACGAAAATGCGTACCATCATCTTTCACCTCCGAACCTTCTTTATTACCTAAAGAGATATATTTCCATACATCGGAACCTTCAGGCACATTGGTTGCCGTTCCTTCCAGCATTTTGTATTGTTCGTTACGCATGGAAACACCAACCATTCCGACAAATCCATGTTGCCCCCATTGGTCGGTATACGTTGCCGTATTGTCCAAGATCCAGTTGTTATAACTCTTCTCCGTTTTAGTCAGGCTGGTTACATTTTTCTGTTGATTGGAGCTTACATAATACGTTGGCGTAAAATCTAACGTGTGAAGCGACTTATAATCATAGCTATAACTTGAACGCACGCTTAACCTTTCAGGTAAAATATTAATTTGCGCATAGAAATTACTCAATACCTGATAGAGATCATTCTTCTTGTCATAATAGGTAGCTGTTGCCACCGGATTATAGAAATTGGTTGACAAACCAGCTTGCTCAGGAGAAGCAAATTTATGAGGGAATATAGATTCATCACGCGAATTATCATAAACAGGAATAACAGAAGGAGTATTAAAAGCTCCCTGCCAGGCAGCATTATTAGGCAATTGTTGATCTGAATTACTGAACACTCCGTTAAAGCCAAGTTTTAGCCAACTTCTTGCATCATATTCCAAAGCGGAACGGAAGTTCAGGCGGTGATAATTATTCTCAACATCCATGATACCATCCTGCGCCAGATAACTGATACCTGTAGAATAAGTCGCTTTTTCCGTACCACCTGATATATTTAAACTGTGATTTGTCATTAATGCCGTACGCAATAATTCATCATACCAGTCGGTATCTGCATTAAACCTTAACGCATTCAAGTCTCCTCCAAACGAATTAATGGATTCTTCAAATATATAACCATAGGCTTCAGGATTTGCTTCCATCAACATCGTTGCGTATTCATGAGAATTAGCCATCTTCAACAAGTTTGTTGCTTTTTGAACACCGACATATCCGTTGTATGTGATTTTTGCTTCCTGATTGCGAAGACCTTTCTTCGTGTTGATAATAACAACACCGTTTGCAGCACGCACACCATAAATAGCCGATGCGGAAGCATCTTTCAGTACGGTTACATCCTGGATATCCGAATTGTTCAGGAAGTTGATATCATCATAAAACATACCATCTACTACAAAAAGCGGAGAGGTGTCACCAAAAGAACCGAGACCGCGAATAGTCACTTTCGGACCATCACCGGGTGTTCCCACATTGATGATATTTACACCGGCTACTCTCCCTTGCAACGCGGCCATCGGTGATGAGGTCGGAATATTAATAAACTCATTCTCTTTTATCACATCAATCGGAGCTGTCAGGTCCTTTGATTTTGCCGACCCATAACCGATTACGACAACTTCTTCAAGTCTTTGCGTATCTTCTTCTAAAAGCACATTGATTGTAGTACGGTTGTCTACCGGAATTTCCTGAGACAACATGCCTACATAACTAAAAACCAACGTACCGGTAGCCGGCACATTTGTCAACGAATAATCTCCATCCAAAGATGTCACAGTTCCATTAGTTGTCCCTCTGACATGGACACTAACCCCTATAGCCGGAAGTCCGGTGGCCTTTTCCGTTACCATACCGGCAACAGTAATATTACCTTGCGCGAATGCCGTAGCAGACGCAAGGATAAGGCATAAGCAAAACATTAATTTAACTTTCATGCATTTTGTTTTTAGGTTTAACATAAAGACACACATTTTGCAATTTGCTGTTCTGGTTACAAAAGAAGAAGCAAATGAGTTTTATTGCAAATTTTAACATACTACAAAGTTACGGCATGTTAAATATTAGCATTACGTAACTACTTTATTATTACTTCTTATCATATAACAATACTGTTTAACAGTATGTTGCATATGTTAAACAAAGATCGGCAATGAAAATGTTCTATAACATCTATTAAAGTAAATATATCGGAATCCAGTCTTGAAAAATACGGTTGTCCTAAATTTAGGTGCGCTACATATTTATTCAAATGTAATGAGGAAACTTGTCAGACTTTCCCCTTCTGTGAGATTCAGTTTCTTACGCAAACGATAACGGGCGGCTTCCACTCCTCTTACCGAAAGATTGAGTATTCTCGCCATATCCTTTGTAGGCATATTCAAACGAAGAAGAGCGCATAGGCGAAGATCACCCGGAGTTAGGTCGGTGTAGCGATTCTTTAGTTTCACAAAGAACTTTTCGTGGATACGATCAAAGTTTGCATGAAAGACCGTCCAGTCTCCTTCTTTGGTGATATTATCATTGATCACACGGATCAACTTATCAAAGAAACTTCTAGAATAGCTACCCGTTAGTTTCTGCGCCAGAACCTCCGCTTTTAATCGCTCTAAAAATTCGTTATGAGAAATAACAGATAATGTTGCACTTGCCAATTCCTTACTTTTGTAGGTCACTTCATCTTCTAATTTTTCTTTTTCAAGACGAATAATTTGTTGTTCCTGCATTTTCAGCTGTTCTTCCTGAATCCGATGTCGTTCGGCTGTCCGTTTTTTTTCGTGAGCTAACTCCCAATCCACATACAAACGAATAAGCAGGATTAACAAGAGAACGATCAGAATCAAGTAAACCAAATAAGCATAAACAGTCTGATAGAAAGGGGGTTTTATGATAAACGGATAGGATAGCTGTGATTCCTCCCGTCCTTGGCTATTATATACTTTTGCATGTAAGACATAGGAGCCATAAGGCAGGTTAGCGTAATTCTTTGTGAAATTCGACAGATGCTCACTCCATTCATTCTCAAATCCTTCTAACCGGTAACAAATAGTTGCTGCCAATGTGTACGTATAATTAGGATAAGCGAAATCAAAGGTGATATTATTAAATTCATAGTTGATTTTTACGGCTTCCGACTGTCCACACAAAAGCACGAATGATTTCCGCATATCTCTCGTTGTCGTTTTCACCGAAGCCAAAGAGAGGGCACGTTTTGCCGGACTGACCCGGTTGTTTTTTGAAGACAAAACGGCAAATCCACCATTGAGACAAAAATAAGCAACCCCTCTATCATCTACATGAACATTGCCACGACCTTCAATCGGGGGGTTATCAAAATTTGAGAACGGGAAACGCATCTTTAGTTCCAAGTTTCCTTCTTCATAAGCCAGTAACGCATATTCCGACCCACTGACAAACCAGTAATTGTCATTATCAGCCGCAATGATCCGATAGGTATCTGCCAGATCCGGATAGTATCTATTCATACGCTCATAGGGAATAACCTTTCTACTCATATCATCATAGGTGTAAAACTGCTGACCATCCGTCAAAACGACACGACCTCTTAGCTTCATTACATTCAAAACCCCCTCTCTACTATCCGGAGATAGCTTCCCGATATATTCTATTTCTTTTACTTCTTCCAGGGAATTATCTAATTGTAGACGATAAAGACCTTTATGCATATGGCTTGCCCAAATATTGCCGGCAAAATCAACTTCGAATGTTTTTATTAAATTCCCGAAACCTTTGACTTCATGGCTGAACACCCATTTTTCATTCTTCTTCAGAAAAACGGTTAATGAACTATAAGAGGCCTGCAATAGTATTTCTTTTCCTTGAATGATACATTTCCGGAGCACCGTTCCCCCGGCGCCTTTATAAGTCGGATCCCGAATAACTTTTCCGTTCTCAATCATCAGGAGTCCTTTATTGTGTCCAACAAACAATTGGTGATCTTCTTTAGATATATACCAGCTTTGCCCCTCTGAGTCAGGGATTATGCAGGGGGTTTCTCCATTTCTTGTTTGAGAATAGACCCCCTGATTTGTTGCAAGATAGATATCTTCCCCATCGAGTACCAGATCATTTACCATTCCAAAATCTACTCCTGGAAAATCAGCATACTGCACGGGGGAAGACATTTGCACTTGCGAAATCCCATTATCTAATGCGACCCATAAATTATCTTCCAAATCCGGGAACAGACCAAGAACTGTATTATTAATTAACCTGTTTTTACGATTAATCTTCCACAGAATATCTCCCTGACTGTCAAAAGCAATTAATCCGTTGGATATAGTTCCGACTACGTAAGTAGAATCTGCCATCATAACAGCCCTGTTGGCACTCATTGTGTTTAGCCATTCTCCTGCCGGACTTTTCCAGGGAACAACCTTACCGTCTTTATAGAGATAAAGACCATTCATGACCGTCACAAACAGCAGGCTATTCGCATAAGGAAGTACAGCAACTACATCATCGTCATCAACAACAGAACGAGGAAATAATTCTTCAAAATCAGTTCCGTTGTTTTTATAAAATCCTTTGCCAACAAGTTGTGCATACAAATCTTTCCCCAATGAGAAGAAATATAATGGGCGCAAGTCCTTATCACCCGTTCTTACATTTTTTCCATCATAAATAAAATAGGAAGAGAAAGATT
>DAIPZX010000011.1:0-14824 GCA_036781995.1 Massilibacteroides sp.
TTTGCTTTTTGTTAACCTGCACCTCTTCAAGAAAACCACTCTCTACCAATCTCGCTAAATCTGTCCGTGCTGTATAATCAGAAATAGAAAATCTATTTTTGATTTCATTTATAGTGAGAACTAATTCCGCGTTGTCATATAGTTTCTTTAGCAAATAAGCCTGTCGTTCATTTATGTTAGGAATGCGTACAAAATCAGCAATTTGTTTAGCCTCCATTGATTTTTTGTGAATGTATTCTTTTAATGTATCAAATGCTTTTTTCATTGCATTCAGGTTATACACTATAAAATAATTCAAGTCGTTATCATCATATTCAGTGTATAGATAAGCCTTTTCATATTGACTTTTGCTATGTTGCATAATCCTTGAAATAGACAAATATTCAGTTAACCAATATCCCTTTTTAGACAAATACCAGTAAAATAATGAACGGGCAGTTCTTCCATTTCCATCACTGAAAGGATGTATCCAGGCGATCATAAAATGTATTATGATTCCTTTTAGTATAGGGTGAATAAACAACTTGTCTTCATTGAAGAATGAACAAAGATTGTCGATGAGTTCCGGAATCTCACTATAATCAGGGGGAGTGTGTATAGCTTCACTTGTTGATGTGTTGACCACAAAGATATCGTTATTCTTGCGGAAAGAACCTTCCTCATCAGCCACGTCTAATGTTCCTTTTGTGATTAAATTATGGATATAAAGCAATCTTTCAGGAGTTAGCTCCTCTTCTTTATGCTGTGTGATGTGTTGTATTGTATGATAATTATTAACGATCATACGCTCAGATTTATTTCTTGGCTTTTCTTCCTTCATTAATAAATCCTTAGCCTTTTTTCGCGTAGTGCTTGCTCCCTCCATTTTACTACTGGAGATTGCCTCTTCCATAATGGAATTGACTATATATCTGTTCTTATCCTGTGGCAGAATAAAATCGTTACTCCCCATATATCTACCAATATTCATATCAAAGAAGTGTAGCTTCTCCAGAATAGATTCTGTTGAATAGAATTTAAACTTATATTTACCAAATTGTTGATATGTATAATTCATCTGTCTGCTAATCTTAATTAGCGCCCACAACTCGTTTGGAGATAATTCAGTTTGTTTATATTTTACTTTATCCCAATATAAATATTCCCGGTTAATATTTCTGATTAACTCTATACTGGAAGCGTTACTAAAAACGGAAAAAGCTTTTTTTATGTTCTCTTCCGTCAGAATTGGAGGATGTTCCATTGATGCATTAAATTGAATTATAGGCAAATATAGATAAAAATAGCGAGATTTTATTAAAATCTCGCTATTTTGTTTCATTAACAAACGAGAGGAGACAATTTTCTTTAGACTTTTTTAAACTTGTAAAAACACTTATTAGCACTTTAACTATTGTAACTACATTAAGAATATCTATTTTTGTGTAGTGGTTTTTTCATAATAGTATTAGATTTAAGGTTAACAAAGTTGTTTAGAGGTTGTCGTGAGACAGCCTCTAATTAGTTTTATACTTACCTTTGTGTTTTTTAAGTTACAGATATAAACACGAAATCAGATGGATAATATAAAAATCGCGGTCATAGGGCTTGGTTATGTTGGTTTGCCTTTGGCGGTTGCTTTTTCGCATAAGTTCGATGTCACAGGCTTCGACATCAGTGAAGAGCGTATTTCTCAATTAAAAAAAGGGATTGACCGGACTAAGGAGATTGATAATGCTGAACTATCGAAGGCTTTTTCCGCAAGACTCAGGGTTAGCCATGAGTTGGAATCAATAGCTGATGCGAACTTTTATATTGTGACAGTTCCGACTCCCGTTACTCATTTTAAAACCCCGGATTTGACACCCCTGTTAAGTGCATCCGCCACGATAGGGAAGGTTTTGAAAAAGGGAGATATTGTGGTTTATGAATCTACCGTCTATCCCGGCTGTACGGAAGAAGATTGTGCGCCGGTCTTAGCTCATGAATCAGGATTAACGTATAATGTAGACTTCTTCTGCGGCTATTCTCCTGAACGGATCAATCCGGGTGATAAAAAGAACAAACTTACCAATATCATAAAAGTGATTTCCGGTTCTACGCCTGAGGTTGCAGAGTTGATAGAGCAAACCTATGCTTCCATCATTACAGCCGGAACCTATAAAGCATCTTGTATTAAGGTTGCTGAAGCCTGTAAGGCCATAGAAAACGCACAACGTGATGTAAATATATCATTTGTAAACGAGCTTGCCTTAATCTTTGACCGAATGGGAGTTGATACGAAGGAAGTATTGGATGCTGCGGCAACAAAATGGAATTTCCTTAAATTTACTCCCGGTCTGGTGGGAGGCCACTGTATAGGTGTTGACCCGTATTATTTGCTTCATAAGTCGCAATGTCTTGGTTATAACCCTCAGGTTATCCTTTCGGGGCGTACGGTTAATGATGAAATGGGGCGCTTTGTTGCCTCGAAAACTGTAAAGCTAATGATCAAAAACGGAATAAAGATAGTAGGCAGCCGGGTACTCATCTTAGGGTTCACCTTCAAAGAAAACTGTCCGGACACCCGCAATACAAAAGTGGTAGATGTAATTGATGAATTGCAGGATTTCGGTGTGGAAGTAGATGTGTATGACCCCTACGCCCTGAGAGACGAAGTAAAAGCCGAATATGGCATTACGCTTCTCGCTGAGTTGCCTGATCTGAGAAACTATGACGGAATTATCCTGACCGTAGCCCATGATGAATTTAAAACAATCGACTTCTCTTTCACACAAACCCAATCCACCATTTTATTTGACGTCAAATCAATGATTGACCGGCGATTCGTGCACGGGCGTTTGTAAAATGTGTCTCAAAAAAACACGCGGTCTGAAACCAATTTTATAACTCATAATGATTCAAGATGTTTGACGGCTTCATCCACACTATCGTATACAATTACACAACTTCGTTATAACAAAACAGATAAGCATTATATTTGTATAAACAAATTACTTTTGTAGTCACAAAAAAACAACAACACGATATGGCAACAAGAAAGGACAGAATACTTTGGGCGGATGATGAAATAGATTTATTGAAACCGCACATTTTATTTTTGCAGGATAAGGGCTATGAGGTTGTAGCTGTTGTCAGCGGGATGGATGCAATCGATTGCTGTAAAGAGGAGACATTTGATATTATCTTTCTGGACGAGAATATGCCGGGACTTACCGGTCTGGAAACGCTTGCCCAAATAAAAGAGATCAATCCGAATGTACCCGTAGTCATGGTCACCAAAAGCGAGGAGGAAAGCATCATGAATCAGGCAATCGGAAATAAGATAGCAGATTACCTGATCAAACCCGTCAATCCGAACCAGTTATTGTTGTCGATAAAGAAAAACGTACACAAACAGGTGATTATTTCTGAGACAACCACTGTTGGCTATCAGCAGGAGTTCAGTCGTATCGGAATGCAAATAAATGAGTCTTTAAATGCAAATGAATGGCAGGAGCTTTACAAAAAGCTCGTGTACTGGGAGCTGGAGTTAGAAAGCAGCCAGGTGCAAATGGCCGAAATGATTTCTATGCAGAAGAAAGAAGCAAACAACGCATTCGGAAAATTCATCAAAAAGAATTATGCAAACTGGATACGCAATCCGGAAGAACGTCCGTTGATGAGTCCGGATTTGTTCAAGAAAAAGGTATTTCCTTTGCTTGATGAGGGCGAAAAGATTTTTTTCATTCTTATCGATAATTTCCGGCTGGATCAGTGGAGGGTGGTTAAAGACCTGTTGTCTAACTACTTTACATTTGAAGAAAACCTGTATTACAGCATCCTTCCTACGGCAACACAATACGCCCGAAATGCGATCTTTTCCGGATTAATGCCTGCCCAGATTGAAAAAATGTTTCCGGATCTTTGGGTAGACGAGGAAAGCGAAGAAGGAAAAAACCTGAATGAATCGCCCTTGATTCAGACTCAAATAGAGCGTTTCAGGAAGAAGTATTCGTTTTCTTACAATAAAATAAATGATTCTACATACGGCGAGAAATTGCTTTCCAATATCTCTTCCTTGGACAACAACCAGCTCAATGTGGTTGTGCTCAACTTTGTTGATATGCTTTCGCACGCACGCACGGAAATGAAAATGATCCGTGAACTGGCACAAAGTGAAGCAGCATACAGAAGTCTGACGCGCTCCTGGTTTCAACATTCCACCACATTGGAACTGTTCCGCCGGATAGCGGATAAGGGATATAAAGTGATACTTACCACCGACCATGGAACGATCCGTGTAACCGAGCCACAAAAGGTAATCGGAGACAAAAACACCAATACCAACCTGCGTTATAAAGTGGGAAAGAATCTCAACTACAATCCCAAGGAGGTATTTGACATCCGAAACCCGGAAGAAGTAGGCCTCCCTACTCCCAACCTCAGCAGCAAATATATTTTTGCCCTGAACGAATCGTTTCTTGCCTATCCGAATAATTACAACTATTACGTGTCTTACTATAAAAACACATTCCAGCATGGAGGTATTTCTATGGAAGAAATGATGATTCCATTCATTGTAATGGACCCGAAATAAATTGAAAAAAAATTATATCTCGATTATGAACAGTATAAAGATTGATCGTTTAGACAACATCCGAAGTGCGGCAAAAGAATTTATCTCACAAATGGACGATCGTACGGTTTTTGCTTTCCGGGGTGCGATGGGAGCCGGAAAAACAACTTTTATCAAGGCTATCTGCGAAGAACTGGGCGTAGAAGATGTAATTAACAGTCCGACTTTCGCGATCATTAATGAATACCGGAGTGAAGAATCAGGCGAACTGGTCTATCATTTCGATTTCTATCGCATTAACAAGCTGAGCGAGGCAGAAGAAATCGGCACCTCAGATTATTTCTATAGCGGCGCGCTTTGCTTTATCGAATGGCCGGAAAAGATTGAAGAGCTTCTTCCCGGCGACGTCGTGGAAGTAGCGATCAGAGAAGAAGCGGATGGTTCACGAACTGTAGAAATCAACTAAGCGCTATGGGAACCTCCGAGATTATTGTTTTTTGTATATTTATCTCATTGGGCGTTTTTTCTTTGATCGCCGCGATCCGTAATTACGATTGGTATTTCAGCACGCATGGCGCGTCCATGTTCATCAAATGGTTTGGGCGCAAAGGGGCAAGGGTCTTTTATGCGGTACTCGGGCTGATTCTGATCTTTTGCGGTGTAATGGGTCTTCTGTCCGGTCAATAACGAAAACAGTGCGATACTGCTTGGAATCGGATTTATTTGGATAATTTTGCACAAAATGCTGAATTGATATGCAGGAAAACTTGAAAAAAGAAATGAATAAAGATATTGAACTGATCCTGAAACAGGAGGCTGAGGCTGTTTTGAATATTCCGGTTACTCCGGGCTATGAAAAAGCGGTTGAATTGATTGTACAACAAGTGCATAATCTGGGAGGAAAACTGATTACAAGCGGAATGGGAAAGGCGGGGCAAATCGCGATGAACATCGCAACAACGTTCAGTTCCACAGGTACGCCTGCTTTCTTCCTGCATCCCAGCGAGGCACAGCATGGCGACCTCGGGATTGTATGCAAGAATGATATTATGCTGCTGATCTCAAATTCAGGAAAAACACGGGAGCTGATCGAATTGGTCGGACTCACCTTAGGTCTTGATCCGGAGATGAAATTTATTGTAATCACCGGAAACCCGGACAGCGAATTAGCACAGAAAGCAGATGTGTGCCTCCCTACAGGAGCACCGAAAGAAGTATGTCCGCTCGGATTGACGCCAACCACTTCTACCACAGTGATGACTGTGATAGGAGATTTGCTGGTTGTCAGCACCATGAAGCGGATCAAGTTTGAGTATGAAGATTACGCGAAACGCCATCATGGCGGTTATCTTGGTGCAAAAAGCCGCAAACATTGTAACGGAAACCAATAAATGAGAAAGATAATCGGAATAGGAGAAACAATCCTGGATATTATTTTCAAAAACGGAGAACCGCATAAGGCCGTTCCGGGAGGCTCGGTCTTTAACGGACTTATTTCTCTTGGGCGAACAGGGGTGCCCGTAACTTTCATCAGCGAGATCGGGAATGACCGCGTAGGGGATATCATACAGGACTTTATGAAAGAAAACAATCTGTCCACCGAGTTTATTGATCACTTTCCAGACGGAAAAAGCCCCATCTCCCTCGCTTTCCTGAATGAGGGTAATGACGCGAGTTATCTTTTCTATAAAGACTATCCACAGCAACGCCTGGAAGTTGCCTTTCCCCGGATCAATGAAAACGATATTTTTATATTCGGTTCTTATTACGCGCTTAACCCCGTACTCAGAGAGCGTATGGTAGAACTGCTCCAATATGCACAGGAAAGAAAAGCAATCATTTATTATGATATCAACTTCCGGAATGCACATGCGCATGAAGCGATACGTCTCATGCCGACAGTTTTAGAAAATCTGGAATATGCCGACATTGTGAGAGGTTCTGATGAAGATCTCTTGAATTTATTTGGCAAATCAGACGCCGATATCGTTTACAAAGACCATATCCAGTTCTATTGCAAACATTTTATTGAAACGCAGGGTGCAGGTACAATAAACCTCTTATCCGGATCAATCCGGGAAGAATATGCCGTAGTTCCAATCACTCCCGTAAGTACAATCGGGGCAGGAGACAACTTCAATGCCGGTATACTTTTCGGGCTGCTCAAATACAATATTTCTTATGACGATCTGAATGTTGCAGACAAAGACGTATGGAGCAAAATCATTGAATGCGGTATTCTCTTTGCCACTGAATCCTGTAAGAGCTATGACAATTACATTTCCCGGGAGTTCGCAGAGAAGTATACCGGTTTGTCTTAAAATTCATTAACTCTGATATACCGGAGTTGAGAATTTATTATCTTTGAGTTTAAGTAACTCAGAAGAAACATTGATGTTGGATAGATTAGTTTTCTTGTTTGTATTTTCTCTCATCTTCTCCGGATGTACATCCAAAACACCCGACATTCGTGTTGTATGCCAGCGGGATGATATAGGCAACTACGTTATAAAATGGGAAACTTTTCCTCAAATGACAGGAACGATGAAACTGTATGTCTCTGATGATCTGGACTATATTCAAAAAGATAATCCGGTCATCACCACAGATATAAGAGAAGGCAGAGTAACCTATATCACGAATGATAATATCACCCGCAAATACTTCCGCCTTTCTTTCAATGATAAATACATAAAAGAAGCAAGTTCCCGCTCTGTCAGGATGGAAGAAGTTCAGAACCTCCGGGATCTGGGCGGCTATCAAACAAAAGACGGAAAAACTACGCGTTGGGGAAAACTATACCGCTCAGGCAAACTTACTGAATTAAGTGAATGGGATGCCTTAAGGCTCAATAACCTCCGGATAAAAACGATTGTGGATCTGCGTTCAGAGACTGAAGCCGAAATCTCTCCTATTCAATATTCAAATGCCAAGATTATACACATCCCAACCACTGTTGGAAATTTCAGTGCTATTCTTGAAAAAATACGGGAAAAACGACTTCGTAAAGGAGATGGTCTTATCTTCATGCAAGACCTTTATCTCCAATTCGTAGAACAACAGAGTGCACAGTTCGGCGAAGCTCTTCGCGTATTACTGGAAAAAGAAAATTATCCGATCTTGTTCAACAGTTCATTGGGCAAAGACAGAGGTGGTTTTCTGGTCGCTTTATTACTCCTTGCGTTAGACATTCCGGAATCAACAGTTATGCAAGATTACATGGCATCCAACGATTTCCTGGACTTAAAAAGGTTTGAAGACATGGTAAAAGGATTAGACACAGAAGCACAGGAAACAATTACGCTATTGCTCACAGCAAACGAAATGTATATGGATATTGCTTTGAATAAGATTAGAAAAGAATACGGGACATATCAGAAATACCTTTCAAAAGAACTTAATTTAACAGAGAAAGAACAAACCGAATTAAAAGAAATTATGTTATATTGATGTGAATCCGAATTAATTAAGTAACTTTGCCGCTCAAAATTTCATATATACATATAACTTCGCACTTTGAAAACATTTGAAGAATTAGGAGTTGCTTTACCGATTTTAAAAGCAATTCAGGAAATGGGCTACGAATCGCCCATGCCGGTACAGGAAGAAGTGATTCCTTTCTTGCTGGGAGAAGACAACGACGTAATCGCATTAGCACAAACCGGAACAGGCAAAACTGCCGCATTTGGACTACCTATATTACAGAAAATTGACGTCTCAAAATATCAACCTCAGGCACTTGTTCTATGTCCGACTCGTGAGCTTTGCCTGCAGATAGCAGACGATTTGAGTGAATATTCCAAATATATTGACAACCTGAAGGTGCTTCCTGTATATGGAGGTTCCAGCATCGATAGTCAGATCAGAATGCTAAAGAAAGGTGTGCATATCGTAGTGGCTACCCCGGGAAGATTATTAGACCTCATGAATCGGAAAACGGTTAATCTGGATACTATCGGCAACGTAATCCTTGACGAAGCAGACGAAATGCTGAACATGGGATTCACCGACAGTATCAATGCTATTCTGGCCGAGGTTCCCGAAACACGCAACATGCTTCTTTTCTCGGCAACTATGCCGCAGGGTATCGCTTCGATCACCCGTAAGTACATGAAAAATCCGAAAGAGATTATCATTGGCAAAAAAAATGAAGGAAACAAAAACATCCGTCATATCTACTATATGGTGCAGGCGCGAGATAAATATCTTGCCCTGAAACGTATCGCGGACTATTATCCGGATATTTACGGAATTATCTTCTGCCGCACACGTAAAGAAACACAGGAAATAGCCGACAAGTTAATTCAGGATGGCTATAACGCAGATTCGCTACACGGTGAACTAAGTCAGGCGCAGCGTGACTATGTGATGCAAAAGTTCCGCATCAAAAACCTTCAGTTACTTGTAGCAACCGATGTTGCCGCACGCGGATTGGACGTGGAAGACCTTACGCACGTAATCAACTACGGATTGCCGGATGATGTCGAGTCATACACGCACCGAAGCGGCCGTACAGGACGCGCCGGCAAAACAGGTATTTCAATCTCTATCTGCCACGTAAAAGAAAAAGGTAAAATCCGCGAGATAGAACGTATCATCAACAAAACATTCGAAAAAGGCGAAATGCCAAACGGCAAGGCCATTTGCGAAAAACAACTTTTCAGCTTAGTTGACAAAATCGAAAAAGTAAAAGTCAATGAAGAAGAAATTGAATCCCTGATGCCTGCTATCTTCCGTAAGTTAGAATGGTTAGAGAAAGAAGACATATTGAAACGTGTGATCTCGCTCGAGTTCAACCGTATGCTTGAATATTATAAAGATGCGGACGATTTACAAATTGTAGACGAAAAAAACAGTCGCAGAGAAGATCGGAGTTCAAGAGGAGAACGCGGGTCAAGAGGAGACTCAAGCGGACGCCGCAGCTCCGGTTCGGAAGATGGCTACACACGTTTCTTCCTTAACTTCGGTAAGTCAGACGGCCTTTTCCCGAACCAATTGATTGACTTAATCAACAAATGCGTTCCCGGACGTGTAAGAGTAGGCAAAATCGATTTGCGTGACAGCTTTTCTTTCTTCGAAGTAGAAGACAACGAAGCCAAACGCGTAATGAATGCCATGAATGGATTCGAAGTAGACGGTCGTCGTATATCTGTTGAATTCGCACAGGAAAAGAAAGGTCGCGGAGGATTCGGAGGTCGTGACAGCGGAAGCTTCAGAGCCAGAAAAAGAGATGATCAAAGAAGAAAAGAACGATTCAATTCTCAGGATCGTCATAGTGACAAACCTTGGAGAAAAAGAACGACAGACAAGAAAGGCAGATAAAGCGAACTGCTGTTTTCAAAATAATTGGCAAACAAAAGGGTGTCCGGAAATTTCCGGACACCCTTTTGTTTTACGATTTGGCGAACTCTTATTTCACCAACTTCAGTTCTTCTATAATACGTGGGCATTTACCCCATTTGTCGATAATGAACAAAGCGTAACGAATATCAACAGCTATACAGCGTTGCAGGTCTGGTTCGAAAGCAATATCGCCACTCATGGCTTCCCAGTTGCCATCAAAAGCTAAACCGATCACACGTCCGTTCTTGTCGAAAACAGGGCTGCCTGAGTTACCTCCCGTGATGTCATTATTAGACAGGAAGCAAAGATTCATTGTGCCATCGGCGTTGCCATATTGTCCGAACTCCTTGGACCGGATCAGATCGAGAATATCTTCCTGCACCCAGAATTCCGTGCTGTTCGGGTCTTCCTTTTCAAGGATACCTTTATCTGTGGAATAATAATCATACCATGCCGCATCGTAAGGACGATAGCCGCCGATCGAACCATAGCTCAAGCGCATCGTGAAGTTGGCATCTGAAGAAAGCGCTTTCTCCGGATACATTTCCTTTAGTCCGGCAAAGTAAAGACGTTCTCCCTTGGCAATATCAAACTGGGATTCTCCCATGAACTGCTGAAGTTCAAAAAGAGAGATCATGGCGGAAAGGCTCAATTCTGCCGCAGGGTCATTTTTCAGTTTAGCGTACTGTTTCGGATCTTTCAATAAGGCTTCTACGCCTTCATAAGTAGAAAGTTTTGTTTTCTTGAATAGATCTGCGGCATACTTAGCATAGTTGCCTTTGTACTTCTTATCTATTTTCGGGAATACATCCGGAAGGTAACGAGCCGGAACACGGTCTTTTACCTCCTGCATCATCGCTGCCAATACTTTTTGATCGAGCGTTGACTCATAATCCTTAAAGAAAGCGCGAATACGATCTTCCAAGAATACGTCCAATTCAGCGGAAGTAGAACCTTTCATATCGAAACTCTGCACCATACGAGCCAGACGAACAATCTCCGCACCACTCATAAAGGCTTCGGAAAGGTAGGTGTACACTTCACGATACTCATTGGTAGAGGTATAACCTTTCTCTAACAAATTCATTACGTCGCCGTATTCGGCTTTGCGTTCAGCGTTTTCGGCTGCCCATTTCGAAAAGGTTGCCTCCTCCTGTTGTTTACGTTCGATTACATTCAGGTTGGCCAAGCCACGATTCATTCCGATTGAGTTTTTCCAATAGTTTGAACTACCGGCATATTTTGACGCGTATTTGATACGAACGGCATCACTTGCGTTCATAGCTTCTTTCCAGATCGCTTGTTTTACTTCACGCACGTTGATACGCGGCACGTTGCTGTGCTGGATACGCTGCTGTACGCCCCATGAGCAAAGATAACGGTCTGTGCTTCCCGGGAAACCGATTGTCATCGCATAGTCTTTATCCCGGTAGCCTGCGATAGAAACCTCAGCTACGTATTTAGGAGCGTATGGCTTATTCGCCTGGTTGTATTCCGCCGGTTTATTTTCTGCATTGGCATATACACGGAACACAGAGAAGTCTCCCGTGTGGCGCGGCCACATCCAATTGTCCGTATCACCACCGAATTTACCCACCGAGCTGGGCGGAGCAAAGGTAAGACGAACATCACGGAACACGTCATATACGACCAAAAAGTACTTGTTGTTATTATAGAAAGGAACAACATCCGCCGTCAGAAATTCATTCTCTCCGATTGAATCACAGATCGCCTTGCCGATTGAATCGGCTGCCGCCAAACGCAAATGCTCTTCGCTGATCGTTGAAATCTGCGAAAAGATACGTTCAGACACATCTACCGTCTCACGCAGGTAGCGCACGGCAAGCCCCGGAACAGGAAGTTCCTCTTCTTTTGTCTGTGATACAAAACCATCCTTCAGATAATCATGCTCTACACTACTCAATTGTTGGATTGCTCCAAACCCACAATGGTGATTGGTAAACACTAAGCCTTGTTCCGATACGGTAATCCCCGTACATCCTCCTCCGAATATCACAACCGCATTGGTTATCGCAGGATCGGTTTCGCTATACAACTGTTCGTAAGAAGGGGTAAAGCCCAACTCCTTCATACGCTCCAGATTTTGTTTGTTCAACTCTTTAATGACCCACATACCCTCATCGGCATGTATCTGACTAACCCCTATTAACAGTAACACGACTGCCCACAACTTTTTCATAAACATTTATTAAATTTTTGTTTTTATATAATTTAAGTTATTTGTATTTCATGAAACGTCCGATATAAGGAAGATCCCTTAACGGCAAATCCCTTTTTATAATAAAGCCTATATATAAAACGAGTAAAACCGTACGATACCCTAAACGAAGCATCTCTGATTTAATATCCGGCAACATTCCGGCAACATAAAACAAAGCTGCCACAAACAAATAAACCGCTGCAGATTTCAGGTCATATTTAACCGGATATTTCTTCTGCCCTACAAAATAAGACAAAAGCATCATTACCAGATTACATACAAACGATGCCCAGGCGCAAGCCATAAATCCATATACCGGCACAAAGGAAATAATAATGCCGACCGTAATCATACAGCCGATTATTGAGAAATAAGCGCCCCATTGCGTCTGGTCGGTCAGTTTATACCACAAAGAAAGATTAAAATAGATACCAAAGAACAGTTCGCCCAGCATGATGACCGGCACCACCCGCAAGCCGGGATAGTATTCCGGCACGACAAAATGTTTCAGCAGGTCTAAGTAAAACATCACCCCCAGAAAAATCAACAAGGCGAAGATGATGAAATACTTCATTGCCTCAGCATACGCCTTGCGATTGTCCTCTCCCTTATTTTTAGAGAAGATAAACGGTTCGTAGGCATACCGGAACGCCTGAATAAACATCACCATCACCACCGCGATCTTAAAGCACGCGCCGTAAATACCCAACTGTTCGTTGGCGTAATCTCTGTCATCAAACAGGAAAGGAAATAATATCTTATCTACCGATTGATTCAAAACCCCCGCTAATCCTAAAATAAGAATAGGAAATGAATACTTCAGCATACGTTTCAATAACACAAAATCCGGTTTTACACCCAAACAAACCTTTATCTCAGGCAGCAGCAGCAAGAAGGTTATCACTGAAGTTGCCACATTCGCTACAAAAATATAGCCTATACCATAATCGGGCACATAAAACCAATTGACCAATGCAGGAGCATAAATGCTGAGCCATGGACAAAGCACAAGGAAGAAGATATTCAAAAAGATATTCAAAAAGATACTGAGCAACCTTATTCCGGCAAAACGAAACGGTCGTTTCCGGTAGCGCAAATATGCAAAAGGAATACTGCTGATCGCATCCAACGCGAGAATAACACCAAACATAAGAATGTATTCGGGTGTTTGCATATACCCTAACCAGTCGCTCACCGGATGGAGGAAAACAAATATGCCAAGAATAAAAATGAATGCGGTAGTGGAAATACTAAATAGGGTAGTCGCATAAACCTGCGCCGGTTTTTCCTCCTCTTTATTGATAAAACGGAAAAAACCCGTCTCCAACCCATACGTAAGCAGCACAAGCACCAAAGCCGCCCAGCCATACAAGTTCGTTACAATCCCATAATCAGCCGGTTCGGCAAGAACACGCACATACATTGGAACAAGCAACCAATTCAGAAACCGCCCGAGAATACTGCTCAATCCATATACGGCGGTCTCTTTCGCAAGCCGCTTTATTCCTCCTCCCATAACTTAGTCGAATAAAAAGCCCTGCTCGCTCTGTCTCTTACGTCCCAAATGGATATAGGCCAGATCGGTTACCTCGCGCCCCCGTGGTGTTCGTTTAATAAAGCCTTCTTTGATCAGGAATGGTTCATACACCTCTTCCAACGTACCCGGGTCTTCTCCGAGTGCCGTAGCAATCGTTGTCAATCCAACCGGACCACCTCCAAATTTATCAATGATCGTAGTCAGCAGTTTATTATCTATCTGATCCAACCCGTAACGGTCTATATTCAATGCTTCAAGCGAAAAACAGGCAATCGCTTTATCAATTTCTCCATTTCCTTTCACCTGCGCAAAATCCCGCACACGGCGCAACAGCGCATTTGCGATACGGGGCGTACCCCGACTGCGGGAAGCGATTTCTTTCGCCGCGCTCAAGTCACACTTCACGTTCAATATGGCTGCACTGCGAAGCACAATCTTCGTCAGCGTTTCCATATCGTAATACTCCAAATGCATATTAATTCCAAAGCGCGCGCGCAAAGGACTGGTCAGCAAACCGCTACGGGTAGTTGCCCCAACGAGTGTGAATGGAGATAAATCAATCTGGATAGAACGCGCGCTCGGCCCTTTATCAATCATGATATCAATCCGGTAATCCTCCATCGCAGAATAAAGGTATTCCTCCACAATGGGGCTCAGGCGGTGTATTTCGTCAATAAAAAGAACATCATTTTCTTCCAAAGAAGTAAGCACACCTGCCAGATCACCGGGTTTATCAAGCACCGGACCGGAAGTGACTTTAAAACCCACACCCAGTTCATTGGCAATGATATTAGATAAAGTTGTTTTGCCCAATCCGGGAGGGCCATGTAAAAGCACATGATCTAACGCTTCCTTACGCATACGAGCAGCCATAACAAACACTTTCAGGTTTTCAACCACCTTAGCCTGTCCGCTAAAATCATGAAAAGAAAGAGGGCGAAGTGCATTTTCATATTCCCGTTCACTCTCCATCACTTTCGGCTCTCTTATATCGAAGTCGTCATCCATTGCTATTTCTTTGACTTGCAAAGTTAACAATATACGGCATACCGTAAACACCTTATTGTCAAATAATGGATCAATAAAAATGCCCACAAAGAAACCAAAACAATTTGACCATTTAATAATGCGTTTGCCCTGTTGTTTACTACTAATTATTATTTACACCTACCTGCAAAATAATTTT
>DAIPZX010000012.1:0-14256 GCA_036781995.1 Massilibacteroides sp.
TTTCTGTTTTTTCGACTCCCGCCCGCGAAAGCGGATATAGAGTTCTTTTACTTTGTTTTTGATGCGTTTGATTAATCGTTTCATATCTTTTATAATTAGTATTTACGTGTATTTCTTCTACCTCCTACGCTGATAGAGTCAGGGGCGAGTGCGGTCAGCTTTTCGTCAATGATCCATTTTGCCCCCTCGATGTCGTCCGGCCCATCGGCGGGAGCTTTCATCTGCGGATTGATAAGCAGGAACTGTTCTTCCAGTCGTTTCATGTGCGGATTATCTTTTTCTGCTATATTGAGTATTAAGTTTCCGGCACGGTTAAGTGGCTCCAAATTTCCTTCTATCCGGGAGAACTTATCCGGTTTCTTACGAACATCCGGCGTAACTCCGATAAACCCTCTTGTCTTGGCATACTCAGCAAATAATGGTATAAATACCTGTTCGTAGAATGGATCCTGCAGAGAGTTATTCTCTATATAGTTATAGACCACTGTCTTGTCTCCTACGAATTCCTTTTGGTTATAAAACCACTCGACAAACTCAGCATTAGTGGCGCGATCAAGAAAGCCTCGTATGACATAGTATTTCCCTTTCAAGAAGCCAACGAGGAACAAGGCCTTCATGGATCCTTTTTTGTTCTTTGAATTGGATGGAGAAGGATCACCATAATTAATAAGGAATTGAAATTGATTAAGAGGTGGGATTCGTCCCCAAGTCATTTCCGAGAACACATCTCCTTCCGATAACGGATTATTCATGTACTCAGCTTCAAAGGCGGCAGTAGATAGAGTACTTCGGATCCGGTCGATGTTTTCTTTCGTGTTCTTTTCCGGTCAGGAGCTTTGTCCTTCACTGTCCATGACATTGACTATCTCCACACGGTCGGCTTTCTCCGAAGCTCTAATCACACAGCAATCTTTGGCTATCGTATTATTCAGCCATACTATCTGAAAGGCTTTGGATATAGATCTAGTGGCATATACCGCTTTTTCCGCTCACTTGAATCGTTTGTCCACGATGTCCGGGTTACGTACATCCTCATCGGTATCCACGTCCGTAAAGATGGCTTTGTCCGGACGGATCTCCTCATTACGAAGTCCACGCGGTGACTGTCCTGCGCCAAAAGCATAGAAAGCGACACCCATAGTTGTGATGAATGCTCCGGACGACCAACTGCCGAGAAGCTGCTGCACGCCATAATCATTAATGATACGCTCGTTCTTTTCCAAGACCATACGGTAAGGTTCCAAGAAATCTGAAGCCTTATCATAACTGTTTGAAATAAGCATGATACACTTCTTTATTCCTGTTACTGCCTGATAGATTGTTTCAATCATAGTCACTACGTCTTTTGCCAACTCACGCGACCAACGGCGTACTAAGATACATTCAGGGTTAGCAAGTAGATACCGGGATGACTTGATATGGAAAGGAGCCGCCGGAGCCGTGCAATATTTCTCAAAGTAATATTTTTTCCATTCTTCAAAATTGGCTTCCAAGTATTTTATCCGAGTTTTCTGCTCGGCTTCGGTTTCATTTTTATCCACCGACATGTCGGCCAAGAAATTCTTGTAATAAAGATCCCAATCGCGAATGGCCTGTTTATTATCTGCTGCTGCCATTGTTTATTTGCGGGATAAAAGATGTTTAATAAAATCATTGAAGATACCGGCTACTGTGATAGCTTGTTCAGGGTTGATTAGTCGGAGCCAAGCCAAAAGACGTTTGCCTACTTCCGTAACATCACGGATAGATGCTTCCTGCTCTAAGGCTTCCAAGTCAGCCGTGAGCTTCCGCCGGATGTCCGCCTGTTTACTGTCGGGATAACCTATTTTAGCTATCTCAGCATCAAGATTGGATAATTGAATAAGGGTTGATGATAGTCTTTCCTCGCGGGTTTGAAGTAGATTCAGTTTAAGATGTTCCCACTCTTTTGCCCATTTATTCATGGTTGAAAGAGCCACTCCCACTCTAAGTGCTATCTCCTTTTGGGTAATGTTCTCGCTTAAGAATATGGTCTTTGCCCATTCTTTCTTCTGTGTCACTTTTAGTTCTTTTCCCATCTGCCTTTTTGATGGCAAAACTATGGGTAATATTACCCATACAAAAAGATTATATTATGGGTTAAAACGCTTATTCTAAGCCTTGTAATAAATTTTGCTTTGGACTGTTATTCCTTTTTCCTTTGCCGAAAATTAATTAAAGCAATGGCGAAAAATACAGAAGAAAAAGAAGAAAGAAAACCGATCCCTTTCGTCCTTTTAGATGAGACGGTCACAACTTATGGTTTCAGGGTATTGCTATCAGGAGTGGACACTACTCAGTTCGAGCGTAACCCGGTTATGTTTTACCGACATAATGATTACAGTCTTCCTATTGGTACTTGGTCGAATATCCGCAAAGAGAAAGGTCAGCTGTTGGCCGATGCTAATTTCGATTATGATGATCCGGATCTGGAAGTACAACGGATTATCGGGAAGGTAGAGCGCGGAATCATTAAGATGTCCTCTATCGGTCTGCGTGATCCGGAGGCTTCTTTTGATGAAGCCTACAAGGTAGAAGGACAAGTAGGAGCTACTATTATCCGCTCCCGGGCGCGGGAGGCTTCCATCGTTCCTATCGGTGCTAATAACAACGCATTTGCTATTCGCCTTTATGACCGCGAGGATTATGAAATTGATTTGAGTGACGAAATAAAATTAAGTGATTTTTTAACACCTAAAGTAATTAAAAAGACAATGAATGAAGAATTATTGAAACTCTTGAACCTGTCGGATGGGGCAGGCGAAAGTGATGTCTTGACAGCCGTCAAGGCTCTCAATCAGGAAAAAATCGAATTAGCAGATAAGCTAAGGGAGATAGAGGAGAAAAAAAAAGCTCACCAAAGTACGGAAGCTATCCGACTGGTCGATGCCGGAATAACCTCAGGGAAAATTAATAACGATTCCGAAGGTAATACTCGTAAAAAATGGTTGGAGTTATTCGACAAGGATTTTGACGGTAGTAAAACTCTGCTTGCTTCTATTCCTGAGAGAAAATCCGTTAAGGAGCAAATTGATATGTCAAGTCAGGGCAATGACACTGAGCTGGCCGATATGAAAAAACAAGGCTGGGACGAACTCGACAAAAGCGGGAAACTGGTAAAACTTAAGGATACTTATCCTGATGTGTACAAGGAGATGTATAAGGAAAAGTTCGGAGTAGATCCTGTCATTTAAGGAAGTAATTAAACAACGATTAAATAACTTTTAAACAACAAAAAATTATGAGATTTCAAAGAATGATGACACTACTTTTAGCAGTAGTATTTAATGTGATTGGTGCCGGTGCTGTGGCAGCCACTTCAGGACTTCCCTTCCTGGGAGTGTTAGGTGGTGGAGCTGTGGCCAGCACACTGATCGGATCAACAGCCGGCAACCTGAATATGGCTGTTCAAAAAGAGATTTGGATGTCGACCATTGTCGAAGGGCTTTTCGCTGATGACTCGTTTTTATCCAAAGCTATTAATGCGGATTTGTTCGTTAATCAAGGTCGAACGGTGCATATACCAAACGCGGGAGCTCCTTCAGGAGTATCAAAGAATAGAAATACTTTCCCTGCAACTGTTACTACAAGGACTGATTTGGATTTGACCTTTGATTTGGATGAATTCACTACTAATCCAATTCGTATCCCTCACGCCGATACGGTTGAATTATCTTATGACAAACGTCAATCGGTAATCGGACAGGACAAAGCTAATTTGGCGAATAAGGTGGCAGAGTCTTTCCTATTCAAATGGTCGCCTACTGTCACAACTAATATTATTCCAACAACGGGAGATGCTATAGCTGCTCATACACCAAGTGCAACCGGAGATAGAAAGGCTTTCACAAAGAAGGATGTTAATCAGGCTATGCTTCGCTTTAATAGGGATAATATTCCGCAATCAGAACGTTACCTCTTATTGGATGCTGATATGCACAGCCAATTGTTAGATTCTATGACTGAAAAAGAAGCCGATGCTTTCTTTTCCTTGGCAGACTTGAAGAATGGTGTAATCGGTAAGTTGTATTCATTTAATATTATGATGCGTTCTCAGTCATTGCGCTATACAGGTGCCGGTGCTGTAAAAGACTGGTCAACCGGTGGTGCTGCAACCGATAATGCCGGAGCATTGGCTTGGCATAAAAATTCCTTGTGTCGTGCGCTTGGTGAAGTTGTGATGTTTGATAAAGAAAATGATCCTACTTACTATGGGGATATCTACTCATTCCTGGTACGTGCCGGTGGCCGTCCGATGCGTAGTGATGTGAAAGGTTTATTGGCAATTGTTCAAGCTCCATCTGCATAATTATGGCACGAGGACTCAGAAATAACAACCCCTTGAATATCAGGCATAATAAGGATGTGTTTCAAGGGGAGGTTACTCCTTCAACAGACAAATCCTTTAAGCAGTTTACCTCTGCCGCTTATGGTTATCGCGCTGCCTTTGTAACTCTTCATACTTACCTTGTGAAGTACAAACGCGATACAATCGCGAAGATCATAGCCGCTTGGGCCCCACCTGAAGATAATAACGATACAGAGAATTACATCAAAAATGTATCCGAGCGATCGAAAATAGATTGTGATGAAGTATTGACTGCGCGCGATGGAGACAAATACATACGGATCGTTTCGGCGATGTGTATAAGTGAAAATGGAAAGAAAGCCAATCAGGCAGATGTCGAAGCCGGCTTTAAGTTGCAAAATAGAATAACACGATAGATTATGGAGTGGTTTGTAGAGATTGGAAATATTCTTCAGTATGTATTATTACCTGCAGTAACAATTGTATTGGGGCTTATTGGTTGGAGGGCCAACGCCGATAAGCGAAAACTTCGGATAGAAGTAGATAACCTCCAAGCTGAGAATACATCAAAAGAAATAGAAAATCAATCCGACTGGCTCGATCTCTACAAAAAACTTCATAATGATATGGCCGAACGCTTGGTCGTATTGGAAAGTGAGAACAAAAGGATAAACCAACGGATAAAATTATTTGAAAATGCTTTAAAAAAAGTATATGCTTGTAAGTATTATAATACTTGCCCTGCTCGCTTGGAGTTGTCAAAGCTCGAAGCAAGTGACAACAGACAGCCGGCACGAAGAAAACAAAAATCAAACCGACAGCGTGAGCCTGATAGTGAATCGGACGACCCGACCGGTAGTGGTTCCCAGTGCGAAGATAAGTCTTAATCTAACATTAGATGATTTGAATGCTCTTCCAATTGGTGCAGGCTACCGAGGCAAGGATAACCACGCATCAGGGGAAGTCGTCAAAACAGAAGATGGATATATATTTACCTCCGGGTGTGATTCTTTAACTATCCTGGTAACTGATCTGAAAGAAGAAGTGTACCGTTTGCAAAAAATAGAAACGGAGCTTAAAACCGAACTAAACGAAAAGACAGTCCAGGTAGTTAAGGAGCCTACCCCCCGCCAATGGTTTCAGATTTACGGCTTTTGGCTTTTGGTAATGTATGAAATAATCAGGTATTTATTAAAAAAATTCAATATAAAGAAATTATGGCAGAAAATATAAGTGTAAAATGCGTAGTTGACGGCATTGATTTCGCCAAGAATCCGATCACAAAGTACGATGACATTGCGACAGCCGAATGGGACGAGCAGCCCCTAACCTTGCGCGATGATGTGGTTGAACTGGTGGAAGGAGATCCGACTGAGGACGAAGTGTTTTCCCACGAAGAGGACTCTCCGGTCTATTACGATGTCGCCGGTGTTGGTGTTACTGCTACCGGATCATTCATCGAAGCGACTCCGGATCAGTTGGTCACTCTCTTAGGCGGAGAGAAACAAGGAACCGCTTTTATTAAGAGCTCCAAGAAGATTATGGTTGAACGCCCGATGCGTTTCCGGTTCAAGAATGGCGGTTATGCCATTATACCCAGGGCGCGTGGATATGTCCTTTTGAACATGGGTGTCGGTCGCGATGGAAGGGTTAAATTTCCTTTCTCCTTCAAAGCCTTGGCACAGCCTGGATTTGATTGTGATGTAATCATTGAACAGGGGCAATAATCTTGACTTATGGCTACTGATAGCGAAAAAGCAAGACTGGCAGCCGCAAACATATTACTTGAAAGGGGCATCCGGTTTACGATTTCGGATGCCCCTTGGTATTTGCGGTTATTTAGGTTGAACAAGATACGTATCTCGCCACTGAAGGCAGGAACAATTATCGAGATAAGTCGTCTGTTAGATGAAGCGGGATTAAGCGAGATGGCGATGCCCTGTGATGTGAATGAACGCTTGGATATCCTCTCTCGAATTATTTCGGTGGCGGTACTCAACAGACGGTGGAAGATCCGCTACCTTTCCGGAGTCTATACCCGGATACTCCTTTGGCATCTTCCGGCAACTGTGATAAGTGATATCTTCGGATATATCCAACGGCTTAACCGGCTGAAGGATTTTATGATTACTACCAGGTATTTCGCGATTCAGGCAGAGATGATGATGAGTCCGAAAAATCAGGGTCAGGTAAAGGGGAGTTAAAAGGCTTTCAGGCAGGTCTCCATAGCCCCTTTGGTTTAATTGGTCAGATAAAAGAGAAGCGAGGATATAAGCACAGTCATATTCTATGGGGAGAGCCCTGGATATTCTTCCTGATGGAAAGTGCTGACGCTCCCCGATACGTAAGAGGTAAAAAAGATAATTCAGTAACAGTATCGTCCGCAGAGGAAGCTGCTAAGTTCTCAGGAGGACGTATCAAAGTAAACAATAGCAATGGCGGGAAATCTTGAACCGGTTGAAATAGACATCACGATGCGACAAAACGTATCGGAGGAATCCGAGAAAGCATCCAAGGGAATGAGTAATATGGCTGAATCTTCCAAGGAATTGGAAGAGATTATTGGTCTTCAAAAGAAAGCCATTCGAAACTTGGAAAAGCAATATGCGGATGCTAAAGTAGCTTTTGATACTTTCAATAAGAGTTCTATGGATTCGGAGTTCAATAAAAAAAGAGCAGAAGCCAGCAGACTCTTCAAGGAGGTGAAGAAGGAACTTGAAGATGAAAAAAAGGCTTTGGAAAACTTGGAAGCTGCTTATAAAAAGTCGGCTTCATCCAAAGAGAAACAAAATAAATCCCAAGCCACGGCGATCACGCAAATGCGCCGGATCCGGGAGGAGATGATTGCCTTGGAACTGGAAGGTAAGAAAGAAAGTGATCGCTACATACAACTATCTGCCGAGCTGGAGAAATTAGGAACGGCCTACCGTGTAGTCAGCCAAGAGCAAAAACTGCTTACTTCCGGAGGTTCTTCCGTTGCCGGAGTGATCTCCGGTCTTTCCGGTGTTGCCGGAGCAGCTACAGCCGTGCAAGGAGCCTTCTCCCTTGTAATTAAAGATAATGAGCAGTTGGCCAAGATACAGACGAAGCTACAGGCAGCCATGTCTATTACTATGGGGTTGCAGCAGGTTAGTAATGCTTTGCACCAAACAAGTGCGTTTCGGATAAATCTTATGACTAAGGCTACCAGATTATGGAATGGAGCTGTTAAGACGCTGAATGCAAACCTCGGTATTTCCATGGGCTTAAGTAAGGGACTTGTTGGTATCGGAATAGGGGCGTTAATTGCAGGGGTTGCTGTTGCCATCAAAAAATATCAAGATTGGAACAGACAGAAAGAGGAAACTATTCGATTAAATAGAATTGTTACTGATAGTATGAAAAATGTAGCTATTGAAGGAGCTAAGTCTGCCGAAGAAGAAACGACCTCCCTAAAGTTACTTTATAAGGCTTCTCAAGATGAAACTAAATCTAAAAAAGAGCGACTCAAGGCAGCTGATGAAATCCAAAAACAATATCCTTCTTACTTTGCTAATCTATCCAAAGAAGAGATATTGGCCGGCAAGGGAGCGGCTGCTTATAATAACTTGGCAAAATCTATTTTAGCAGCAGCTAAAGCCAGGGCGGCAGCTGATAAAATTACGGATAATCAACTCAAGATACTAGACTTGGAAGAAAAAATTGCGGAAGCGGAAAATAAGAAAAACAAAGCGGAAATACAGGCTAAGAAGTATTATTCCGAAGCTATGAAAGAGTCTTACGGTGAATTAGGCATCCAGCATACTTTAGGCAATATACAGCTTGCTCAAAGGGAAGATTCAAAAGTAAATGACCTTACCAAAGAAATTAATAATTATGGAACTGAAATCACTAAACTCAATGAGGCAAATGAAAAATTAGCCGAAACTATTAATGTAGAAGACTTGCTCTTTGATTCAAAGAAAGATGCTAAAAATTACAAAAAAGAAGCATCTGGATTAGAGAAAGAGAGAAAAAAGAAAGAAAAAGCCAACGAAGACCTTCTGAAAAAGACAAAAGAGTATCAAGATAAGATTGATGCTACAGCCATCAAGGCTATCGAAAAAGGAGCCGAAAAACAGCGTGAAGCCGCTAAGGCTGAGTTTGAAAAAACAAAACGGCAGATAGAACAGGAACGCAGGGAACTTGACTCAATCGAAGAGATTACCGGAAAGCCGGCTACCGAGCAACGCGAACTCTTGGATGAGTGGGATCAAACAGCATTGGATGCATACAATGCCAAGGTAAAAGAGATTAATGATAAAGCAAGGGCGGATATGGATGAGATATTTGCCTCTGTTACTTCCCGGTCAGCTTCCCAATTAGACAATGAAATATTAGAGATCAATGGTTATTATAATGAGTTAATCAAAAAAGCAAAAGAAGCCGGAGCTACCCAGCAGCAAATCCGTGAACTTAATAAGGCGCGAACTTTGGAGACTGAGCATGTAAAACAAAATGCCCAGCTGCGAACTTTGGAGTTTGAGGAGGAAATGGCTCAGCGGCGTATGGCTATCTCCGGAAAGTTCTATCTATTTGAATCGGATAAGATAAAGGATTCTTTGATTTCTCAAAAGACAGCCTTGGAAGAGCGTTTAAAAATACTTCAGCTACAATATGAAAAGACTCCAACTGATGAGCTTGCCGAAGATATTGAAGATACAACAGTATCTATTGAAGAACTTAATGCTGAAATAAAGAAACTTCCGGCAAGTAAATTCATCGAGATAGCCGGCTATATCAATCAGATAGCCGGAGGTCTTTCCGGCTTATTCCCTGAGGGTAGTTCCGCCGGACAACTGTTGGAATGGTCTTCCGCTTTTGCCGAATCAGCCATGAACCTGGCCAAAGGTATTGCCTCGGGAGATCCACAAGCTATCATTAATGGTGCTGTCTCGGCAATATCTACTGTAACCAATATAATCGGAGCCAATAGAAAAGCAGAAAAAGAAATTAAGGAGTTTTACAAGGAATTGGAACAAATAGCACTTAGTTATGCAATATCTGTTATTAATACAATAAAGGACATTACAGCTTCAACTGATAGTATCTTCTCTACAGACCTTATAAACTCTCTTACAAGAAGTATGGAGGGCTATTATGCTGCTTTGAATAAAGAGAAAGACCTTATCAGTCAATTAGGAGATGTAACTGTACAAACCGGAAAGAAAAAGAAAAAATTCCTTGGCATTACTACCGGCACGAAAAAAGTATGGGAGGATCTTCTTACCGGTTATAAAAAAGTACTAAAAACAGACGAAGAGCTCATTGATGCTAATGGGCAATTAAACAGGGAGATTGCAGAAGCACTATTGAACTCCGGTAAGCTATCCAAAGAAGCAGAAGCTTTGATAAAAAATATCTTGGCAGCTCAGGATGCAGCCACGGCTGCGATGGAGCAATTTGAGGGTGTCTTATCCAATATTGCCGGAAACATCGGTGATGATTTACGTAATGCTTTAGTTGATGCTTTCAAATCCGGAGATGTAACAAGTGCCGCCGATGCTTTTGGAAAATCGGCGGCTTCTATATTGGAAGATTGGATATCGCAGGTCGCATTCTCCGCTATCTTTGGCGAAATGATGGCGGATCTTGAACAACAGATGAAGGATTCGTTCGGTTCTACCGGTGATCAGGATATTACGGATGATATTGCGGATTTCATGGCTAAGTATGGTTCCGGTGTCGAGGACTATATGAAAGCCTTGGAAGAGTGGAAAAAACAGCTTAAGGAGTTGTATGACATAGATATTTTCTCCGATGGAGAACGCGAAGGAGCATCAGCCGGAATAGCCAGTATTACGCAAGATTCGGCTAACGAACTAAACGGAAACTTCTACGCATTGCGGCAGCAAGTTGGAGATATTCGTAATATGCAGAAAGAAGCTAATATGATGCGCGAGGCTATGTATAGGATTCTTGTTGGTATAGCAGAGAATACAGAGTTTTGTCGTTATCTATTGGATGTTAAGAATGGAGTAGATGATATTAGTCAGCGTGGAGTAAAAGTAAGAGTATGACAGGTAGCTGTATAATAGACGGAGTGGATATCGGTCAGTGGGGAATGTTTATTCTTCGTGGTGGCGACTTTGACTTTCTTTCCTTTCCGGAGAGAAAGACTCCTGATTATATTTCATGGCAGGAGCATGACGGTTGGGATGTCGACCTATCAGAAGTTTATTTCAAAGAAAAGAAACTAACAGTTCAGTTTTATCTTCGTGCAGACTCAGGCGATAATTTCCGTTTAAGGCTGGAGTCTTTTTATGCTTTACTAACCTCTCCGGGGTACCGGAGTTTATATAGTCGTGAGTTTGATCGGACATTCTCTCTTCGTTTTCTTTCCTGTCCTACTTATCAGCATAAAGGAGGAATGTATAAAGCGGGAACCAAGGAGTCCCGGATAAGTGTTGAATTTTCAATGGATAATCCTCTGCAATTATTTCAAGGAACAAATAAGGTTCCTACTGGTGGAGTATCAACCAATAGTTATGTTTTGATTGGAGATAGGGATTTGAGAGAATATGGTATCATCGTCCGGGAGATATATAACACAGCAATGAAAATCCCGGCGTTAAAAACTCCTTTGTCCCGGTCGGTTAGTAATATAAATGGGTTGGTCGTTTATCCATCCCTTAAACCCACATTAGAAGCAAAACAAATAACAATAGAATGCACCATGATAGCAGATAACAAGGATGTATTCTATCATAATTACGAGGCCTTGTTTAACATGATGAGAGAACAAGGTAGTTTGGAGGTTTCAATCTTCGGAGAAAATATAATCTGTTTTTACTCCAAAATGGAAAATTTTCAAAAACTGCATTCTCTTGGTTTCGGTGTTTTAGTGTCATTTAACTTAGTATTGACATCAATCGAAGAAATGTCTAATTCAGTTTATATCTTAGGCACGGAAGATAATCAGTTTGCGATTGCAACAGAAGATAATCAATATTTAATCAGAGTATAATATGAGTGATTTTCAAACAAAAAAAGTATCCGAATTTCCGGAAAGTAAGAATAGTCGTGGATTTTATGTGTATGGGGTTCAGGACGGGCAAGATTATCAGTATAATCTTGGAAATTTATCCAATCTAAATTTAACCCCCAAGGTTATATTTAAGCAAAGACATCAAACAGGAGATACGAATATAAAAGTAATACCGGGGGAAGATTGGTTTCTTCCTGAAGTATTAGCTCTTAATCCGGTTTTATGTCTAGTGTCTCCTAAAGTACAGGGTAGAACTGAATCACAAGAAAAACATACGGAAAGATCGAAAAAGAAGAAATGGAGTATGAAGAATCGTTTTGAAGGAACAGAATATAAAATAAACAATTCAGTCGTTTATCTGAATCCGATGGTATCAACCGGTCTTGATCTATTCAAATATCCTATCTCAAATAAAGAATTTTTTCTTCAGCATAGTGATGGGCGCACGGCTTCTAATAAAACAATATTGCAACCCATAACAACCACCTGTAATGGTGATTATTGGTTTCCCAGAAAAGGAATTAAAAGAGCTGTAGGTAGGAGAGATGGACAAATAAGGCTTCATCTTGGCCTATCAGTTCGTTTGATCAACCCTGAATATCTAAAAGCAGGAGGTATTATTAAGATAGAACAAAGGCAGTGTTATTATATGAATGTTCCTCAATATATATATTGCGAGCCTTTTGAGTTTTATGGAATTTTAGCAGCAGTAACCGGTAGGGTATCGTGGGGATTTGGTTTATAAAAATATATCCCCGATGATACCGGGGATAATATGCAAGAATTCCCGATGATACCAGGGATTCTTTGACTTATTCCTGATGAAACCGGGAACAAGTGATGCAAAGGTAGAAATTAATTATTAAATATACAAGAATATGGCATTTATTCAAAAAGAACAATATTACAAGTACTTAAAAGGAGAATGTGAAACTGAGATACGTTTCGATCTCGCCTCTCAAATGGTATTGAGAGTATATAATGAGCTCAACAAGGAAAAAAGTATTGTCTTTGTCAAAGAGGAAGATCCACTCTACCCAAATGCGGGAGTAATTGAAAAGTCGGAGAATTCTGATTGGGATATAAAAGTCTTGGTTACAGAAGAGATGACAAAGGATCTCCCACCATACAGTCGATATCTGTGTGAATTAAAACAAGTATTCCCATCTGAAGACGACATGGTAATTAAATTGAAAGGAGTATTTTTTAATAAATTGGAAGGAACAACAATATGAATGAATCAAAGTGTAAAAAAGGAGTAATTCTCTCCAGGGATGAACTTGTTATTAATGACATGTCACACGCGGAAGCTATGTGGTGGATAAACAATGCAAGGGATCAAAGAAACGAAAATGTTATTATTCCGCTCAATGAGCGGGGTGCAGACTTGAACATAGACAGCCCTTCGAGTGATGTTAGGCAGGCTATTTATGATCTTGCACCCATTCCTCCTACTCCGGTGGAAGCACCGACATTACAAAAGGTAACAGAATCCGGTGCGGAAACTTCATTGCCGATAATTATCGGAGAGGCGCAAAGTGATAATCAAGCGGCGACTCTCGGACAGGTGCACAAAAGCATTACAGATGCCTTTCATGATTATTCTGTGGAAAAGAAAAATCCGACATGGATAGTACCGGAAGGAATAATAGTACCTGACGGTTATACCTTGTTTGCTACCTTTATCATGCAGACCACTTCCACACGATTAGATTTAGATCTTTTACGTATGTACCATAATCTACCCAATGATAGCAAGATTCAAACATCAGACGGTTATTCGGGCGATATGATTGGCGTTCACGAGTGGGATTTAAGCACCGCCAAACTGTCAAACTATGGCTATAAAACCGTATGGGTAGCAGTTTTTACATCAGCCCCTCAACTGAATTTGGAAAATATAGGGTTTAATAACGATATTCCTATTATTTGGGCTGATATTCACGCCGGAGATATAGGTATGATAGAAGTGTATCAAGGTATAATCGAGGGTATAACGCTTAATAATGCAACGGTTAGGGACATTAATTTACACGAAAATTCATCTTTAAGGTATTTTGAAACCAAACAAGAGAATGCTATTTTCATAGATTCTTATTTCTCTACGATCAGAGCAAACAAAATCGACTTGGTTTTGCCATTTGCGGACGGAGTTACCATACAAAATATAAGCATTAAAAGTATTAATGTGGAATCGGCAAATCATATATCTATGACAGGTTGCAATATTGATGTGTTAGACCTTATGGGCACAACATGTAACGCGATTAATCTATATCATATCAACAACACTAAAAAAATACTATTAAAGGCAGGTTCTAGATTGAATACCTTTGCGGATTTATCAAAAACGGCACTTGATATTTATTCTTCTGCCATTTTCTTGGGGCAATTGGGGAATAATCCAGGAGGTGCCTCCGTTCAAATACTACTCCCTTACGGCGTAGCAAATGCGTTATATGAAGTCAGACCTGATTTAATGTTTGAATTAAACCAAAAAAATTATACCATATCATGAAAATAAATAAGCACGAGGCAAAGAAAAATCATGTATTTGCCTCAAAAGACAAAACAAAAGTATTTTCCAATATTCTTTTTCTTGGAGTGAACGATTCGATTGATAACTATATCGAAGTAAGTGTTGAGGAAGCAAAAGAAATCAGAGAAGCACAGCGGAAACTAAAAAGTAATAATCTGCATGTTGAGAGTATCGGGGTAGAATAAGAAAAGCCCCCGGTCGTAGTTAGCTCTCTGACCTTCTAACTGCACAGAATGCGAAACACCCGCATACCCGGAGACTATATGTCTTCGTGCGGGTGTTTCGCATTTATAATTGTCAGAGATGACAAAATTACTAATATTTTAATTATAAACAATGAAAGAAAAAGTTTACACTATGGCACCATTGCCATTCCAAGGTCAG
>DAIPZX010000013.1:0-13955 GCA_036781995.1 Massilibacteroides sp.
GAAGTATCTGATTTCTTCAAGAATAATTTACAGAATAATCATTTTGTGAATGCGGACGGTAACGTAACGATCGGTCTCGATTCCGGTTGGAACAGTTTCAAAGAGGAGGAATTGAAAGATTTCGTAAACCATTGTGCAGCTAACGGACAACTTGCCGGTGTGTATTGGACTCCTTTTACCGATTGGGGTAAACGCCCGGAACGACCCATCAAAGATGCTCCTGATTATAAGTATAAAGATGTTTATCTGTATGCAAACGGTCAGCCGCAGGAATTAGACGGCGCTTATGCAATCGATCCGACTCATCCGGCTATTGAAGAGATGATGAAAAAGACTTCAAAATTGTTCCGCCTGTGCGGTTTCAAATATGTAAAGATGGACTTTATGACGCATGGAGCTATGGAAGCCGACAAATGGTATAATCCGGAAATCCGGACAGGTATTCAGGCTTATAACTATGGCATGCAGTTGCTGAATAAATACTTCGGGGATATGTATATCAACTTGTCTATCTCTCCCGTGTTTCCTGCTCATTACGCTAATTCACGCCGTATTGCCTGCGATGCATGGAATAAGATTAAGGATACTGAGTATACACTGAACGCCCTTTCTTATGGTTGGTGGCAGGATGAAGTGTATCAGTATAATGATGCCGACCACTTGGTATTGCGTGAAGCGACTGAAGGTGAGAACCGTGCCCGTATAACTTCCGGCGCGATTACCGGTTTGTATATCGGTGGGGATGATTTTAGTAAAGGCGGGAAACAGATTGATAAGGATCGTGCCATGAAATTCATGACTAACCCCAATGTGAATGCAGTTGCCACAGGCGTTTCGTTTACACCGGTAGAAGGAAATGGAGAGCGTTCAGAAAATCAATTTATTCATCACAATGCCGATGGTACGTCTTATTTCGCTATCTTTAATTATTCAGAAGAGAAAATGAGTATTACTGTTTCACTTGCACGTCTCGGTTTAGAACCGGCTGTCGCATATCATGTAAAAGAACTCTGGAGCGGACATGAACAACCGGCAAAAGAAATTCTGCCTTTGGAGGTTCCTGCCAGCGATGCCTTACTATTCAAGATTGAACAGGCTGAATAATATGAACCCAGACAAACAACAACGAATTATTTATGTTCTTAAATGTATCAATTATGAAACTAATCAAACTTTTTAGTGTTTTGATGATGCTTGTAGTATGTTGCGGTACTGTTTTCGCGCAAAGCATAATTATTACAGGCACGATCACCGACGCCCAAACGTCGGAATCGCTCCCGGGAGCGAGTGTTGCTCTGAAAGGAACAACACAAGGAACTATCTCAGATATGGATGGTAAATATTCATTGACAGCTTCGCCGGGCGCTACTTTGGTGATCAGCTATCTCGGATATGACACCAAGGAAGTAAAAATAGGTAATCAAAATGTAATCAACGTAGCCCTATCAGAAGATTCGCAAGCGATTGACGAAGTTGTGATCGTTGGTGCCTCCATGAGGAAAAGCGACCTGACCGGGGCGGTTGCCAGTGTGAATGCGAAAGTACTGGAAGAAAAACCGGTAACGAACATCAACCAGGCTCTGCAAGGACGTGTGGCCGGTGTTTTTATCAGCAACTCCGACAAGCCGGGTGAAACATCTTCCATCAAAATTCGTGGAACAAACACCATTGACGGATCTACAGATCCAATCTATGTGGTCGATGGTTTGGTCATGGACAATACAGCAGGTGGGTTCAACTCAATCAACCTGAACGATGTTGCTTCCATTGAAGTATTGAAAGATGCTTCTTCTACTGCTCTGTACGGTTCTCGTGCTGTTAACGGTGTTGTCTTGATTACAACTAAAAAAGGACAAAAAGGACAGGGTCGAGTAAATTATGACGGTTGGATTGGTGTACGTTCTTTCGCCGGTACACCCGATGTAATGAATTCCAAACAATTGTTTGAATTAAGACGTGATGCAGCAGTCAACTTCTACAATCAAAAATATCCTAACGCGACTGCCGATGATCTCAGCAAATTTATGAATGACCGTGTAATGACGGCTTATAACCCTGCAGGTGGTGGTGGCGGTTATGTGTTCGGACAATATGAATTAGATGCTTATGCGAATCCGAACTTCAAAGATTATGATTGGTTGGATGAAGTTTCACGCAATGCAATTGAACAAAACCACATCCTGAGTATGTCAGGAGGTAATGATAACGGATCTTTCTATTTAAGCTTCGGTTATTCGGATCAAGAAGGTATGATTAAAAATTTGAGTGATAAAAAATATACCGGACGTATCAATACGGATTACAATATCAAACCTTGGTTGAAAGTGGGTACAAATACTTCTTTTACTCGACAAGAGTCTGAGATATATACAGGTTCGAGTACCGACTCAAAAGACAATAACGATGATATATTTGATAAGGCGCGTGGTGCCAATCCGATGTTGCCAATCGATTATGATTTGTTAGTATTGAATTACGGTGATTTTTTCGATCAAAATTATTTCAATCCTTTGCAGTCAATGCGTGTTGATAACGACCGCGTGCGCAACAGAATTATCAGTTCTAATTTCTTGAATATTAATTTTCTGGAGAACTTCAACTTCCGTACTTCATTTTTAATGAACTACTTGGACGAAGCACGTTTTAGATATACCCCTAACGATATTCAGCAAGCAATTCGCTATGGACATAATGGAGAAGCGGTGCATGTGCGCGACAGCCGCATGTCTTGGCAATGGGATAATACGTTAAGCTACGAAAATACATTCGGTAAACATCGTGTGAATGGAGTTATAGGTACCAGCATGTCTAAGAACAGCTTCAATTATACATCTGCTACCGGCAGAGGATTTGACAATAACTTATTAGGTTATAATAATTTAGGAGCTTCCAATCAAATAACAAACCGCTCAATCAGTTCTGATTTCAAAGCTTCTACTTTGATGTCATATATTTTCAGGGCCAATTATATCTACGATAATAAGTATTATCTGACGGCTACGGCCCGTTACGATGGTTCATCCAAATTTGCTGATAATTACAAATGGGGATTGTTCCCTTCTTTCTCTGCCGCCTGGAACATTACTCAGGAAGATTTCATGCGTGAACAGAATATCTTCGATCAATTGAAGTTCCGTGTTGGATATGGTTTGGTCGGTAATCAGGAAATTGATGAATATGCTTACCTGACTATTTACAAACCTTCAGTGACTGATGGTAACACGACTTATGTTCCGGATTCAAAACAAGGAACCAGAGATATTAGTTGGGAATCACAACGCTCATTCAACGTAGGATTTGACATGGCATTCTTCAACAACAGGCTGCGTTTCAATGCCGACTATTTCAATCTCGTAAACAACGATTTATTGATTACCCGTACGATCAACGAAAGTACCGGATTTAAGACAGCGGTAGTAAATGCAGCTAAAATTAACAACCATGGTTTTGAATTCTCTGTTGAAGGGACTGCCCTGAAAACCAAAGATCTCGAATGGAATCTGGCTGCTAATTTATCTTTAGACAGAAATGAAATTACAGAATTGTATGACGATAATAAATACATCCTTAATTACAATGAAGACTATGGCAACTTAGAAAAAGAAAAAAACTTTTTTGTCGGCAAACCTCGTAACGGTATCTATATCTTAAAATACGGCGGTATCGCACAAGCAGAAGATATGGAAGCTTTAAATAAAATAGACTGGAGAGGGCGTAATGTAAATCCCGGAGATGTATATCCTCAGGACGTTTCAGGACCTGATGGCGTGCCCGACGGAAAAATTACGGATGACGACTACATATTTGTTGCTACCGATCCTAAATTCTATGGAGGTTTCTCTACAGACCTGACTTACAAAGGTATCACTTTGAACGCTGTATTTACTTATTCTTATGGGGCTAAGAAAAATAGTTATTTCTATAACTCTACTATCGGAAGTTCAGGGCGCGGTTTGGCCTCAATAGATTTGTTAGACCGTTGGTCTCCTGAAAACACAAACGCGAAATTTCCGCGTCCGATGTATAACGACCCGGAAGAATCTTTCTCTTACAACCGTTATGGACTTGGCGACACAGATGCTTCTATACAAAAAGCTTCTTACTTGCGCCTATCAACTCTTACCTTGTCATATACATTGCCTAAAAACGTTGTCGAGTATTTAAAATTGAGTAATTTGCGTTTCTACACAACTGCATCAAACTTGTTCTGTCTGACAAATTATAAAGGATACGATCCTGAAGCAGGTGACTGGTATCCGCCAACAAGGATGTTTGTGTTTGGATGTAACATATCCTTCTAATAACAGATTCTGATAATAATAACTATTATTCCTGTTAAAACAGATTTTATTATGAAAAATAGAAAGTTTAATATATTACTAATTATAGCCGGAGTCTTATTGGGCTTGTCTTCGTGTAATGATTTCCTGACAGAAGAGCCTAAAAGTAATTTAACTCCTGAGCAAGTATTTACAGATTTGAAAGTATTAGAACCTACAGTGGATGGTTTATATTCTTCCTATCGTGGCGCGAAAGCCGGTCGTGGCGGATGGGCTCTTTTCCTTACAGGATTGGACGAAGCGAAGCAAGGTATTATCCAAATGGGTGATCAAAACCTTCAGTCGGCTTTAGACAATTATGATGGAACGCTAAGTGGTGAAACTTCACAAATTGCAGAAATGTGGGGTAAAAGATGGCCTATAATCAATAGTGCAGCGAGATGTATTCGCGGATTGGAACTGATGATAGAAACGGAGACAGACGAAGGGGCTCTCGCTCATCTGACCTTACTGAAGGCAAATGCTTGTTTTGTGCGTGCTTTGTGTATGTTTGAAATGGCTATGCTTTGGGGTGAAGTTCCTGTAATTGATATTCAGGATTTGAATAATGCTGAAGTAGACATGTCAAAACAATCTTTACCTGTTGTTTGGCAACAGATTTTCGATGATTTCACATTTGCCGCTCAGAATTTGGATAAAGGAAAACAAACGGGTAGCAGAGCTACTCAAGGGGCTGCTATAGCTATGTTGGGTAAATTGTATTTGTATGCTCCGGAAGAAAGTACTTTTCGTGATTATACCAAAGCAATTGGTTATTTCGAACAAATCATCAATAACTACTCTTTGACTCCAAGTTACGCTACCATCTTTGATGAATTGACTCCTCCTGAATTCAATTTGCCGGAATCCATTTTCGAAATTGACTTTAGATGTAATGACAGTGGTCGTAGCGGTTGGCAATGGGATATGGGATCTCGTACAATGGCAAGCCTTTCTTTCGGTGAAGGATGTTATTTAGGTGGATATGATGTTGTTCTTCCAACCGAATATGCCTATAAGATGAGAAGTGAAGGTGGCGTATGGGAAGAGGGCGATTTGCGTCGTACGGTCAATGTTCGTTATGAATATACCTATCAAAGAGTAACCTATACAGAGGTATCGTGGGGAGCGGACGAATTAGATCCACATATCAAAAAATGGGAAGATCGCCGTGTGGACGGATTCACTCCGGCTGATTTAGCTGCTGAAGCTATAAACGGAAGAAGCTTCTATCGTTCGGGTAAAAACTACCTGATGCTTCGCTATGCTGATATTATGTTGTGCTATGCTGAATGTTTAAATGAAGTAGGCCGTACAAGTGAAGCGATCAATCTCGTTAATAAAGTGCGTGAACGTGCTTGGGGAGGAACGCTTCCTGCTGATAAAGCATGGAACGGAGTGTCTCAAGCTCAATTCAGAATTGATATTCTGGATGAACGTATGCGTGAGCTTTGCTTCGAAGGTTGGAGAAGAATGGATCTTATCCGTACCCAGCAATTCAAAAAATTAATTAGCGAACGCAACCCATGGGCAAAAGAAAAAGGAACTATTCAGGATTATCACATGCGTTATCCTATTCCCAATGTGGAAATTAGAAATAACGTATACATGACTAATGAAGATCAAAATCCGGGTTACGTACAATAAAATAAAACAGTTAAAAGTTCTATGTCATCCCGCTTCGAGTGCGGGATGGCAGTCTTTTAATCAGTCCTTATATTTCATTCCAAAGTAATAACACATTGAAAAAACAATGACCAACAACAAGCTATTTCTATTATGTTTAGGTGTTTTCACTTTCTCTTTCCATTCGGTACAAGCTGCTGATTATTCATTATCATCGCCGGATAAACAATTGACGGTGAAATTGAATATTGATAACGGTACTACCTATGAACTTTTTCATGGAGAGACGAAGTTGGTATCTTCCTCCGAAATTGGGATGAATCTTTCAGATGGAAGAGTCATTGGAGGTGGAACAGTCAAAAAAGTAACTCCTAATAGCATCAACACAAAAGTGGAGGTGCTTATCGGGAAAAACAAAACGATAGCCGAAGCTTACAATGAATTGAATATTGAATTCAACGAAAACTACAGTTTGCTTGTCAGAGCGTATAATGAGGGAATAGCATACCGCTTTATTACGGCTATCAATGGAGAAATCATCGTCAATAGCGAAGATTTCGTGTTTAATCTTGCAAAAATGGCAAGAGTGTATTTTCCTGAATGCGATACGCGAACAACTAACGAAACAGGTAAAGACGGCAAAATTTATGCCATTCATCAAGGCTTTCGCAATTTTGAACGTGCATATAAAACATACGAAATGCCGAGATTGATTACGGACGATAAATTTTCGGTAACTCCTGTCTTGTTTGAGGTTACAAATTCTCCGTATAAAATTGTCGTTACCGAAGCGGATACTTACGATTATCCAGGAATGTATATGCAGCGTAATACGCAAGGGAGTAATTCTTCAATGCGCGGCATGTGGGCAAAATATCCGAGAGTGGTGATGGATCCGGACGATTATTATTCGAATCACTTAGTGTCCCAAAGAGAAAACTATATTGCTAAAACAAATGGTAATCGTGCTTTCCCGTGGCGTGTGATTATCGCGACAAATGATGACAAATCGTTATTGAACAATGAGTTGGTTTACTTGCTTGCAGAACCGTGCCGTTTAGAGGATACCTCATGGATTCAACCGGGAAAATCCGCTTGGGAATGGTGGCATAAAGCCATGTTGGAAAATGTGCCCTTTCCTGTGGGGAATAGGAATCTTAGTATCCCGATGTATAAATACTACATTGATTGGGCAGCTAAAAACGGACTTGAATACATGACTTTCGATGCCGGTTATGAAGAAAGCTGGCTACCCGAACTGTGTCGCTATGGTAAAGAAAAAAATGTGAAGATTATTGTATGGACTTGGGCAAGTTGTGTCAGGGAAAATCCGAGCGATTGGTTAAGAAAAATGAAGGTATATGGAGTATCGGGAGTGAAGGTTGACTTTTTTGAGCGAAATGATCAGGTTGCTATGCGGTGGGGGTATGAATTTGCACAACGATTAGCTGATCTCAAAATGGTCGGAATATTCCACGGTTGTCCTGTTCCTGCCGGACTTAACCGTACCTATCCCAATATCCTGAATTTCGAAGCTGTCAAAGGAGGAGAAGATAATTTTTGGCGGAGCGAAGTAACGCCCAATTATCACACCTTGATTCCATTTATCCGATCAATAGCCGGTCCCGAAGATTATACACCAGGCTCGTTGCGTAACACGACGCAATCCGCATTTAGACCGATCGACCGCGACAATACGCCTCCGATGAGTATGGGAACTCGCGCGCACGAATTAGCCATGTATCTGGTATTCGATCAATGGTTAGGGTATTTATGCGATTCGCCTACGGAATATAACAAATTTCCTGATATACTCGATTTTCTTTCTTCTGTACCGGTTGTGTGGGATAAAACAGTACCTTTAAAAGCGGAGTTAGGCAAGTATATTCTAATAGCAAAGCAAACGAAGAATGATTGGTATGTAGGTGGTATGAGTAACTGGGATGCCAGAAATATAAAAGTTGACTTTAATTTCCTGCCTTCCGGTGTTGAATACGAGGCAATGATTATCCGGGATGCGAATAATTCGAGTGATCAACCAACTCAATATGTTTGCGAAACAAGAACAATTACAGCCCAAAGCGTAATTGATTTTGATATGGCAAAAGGAGGCGGTTTCGTGATTCGTTTAATCAACCCGAATCCAACCGCCATTCATCCTGTATCTATTCAAAAGAACGTTTCTATTCAAGTAGACAAAGTCGCCCGGCAATTGCATGTATTGGGTACTCAGGCGTATAATTCATTCCGGATTTATGATTTTTCAGGCAAACAGGTTCTTGGGAAAAAATATTCCGGTGACACGAATATTGAAACGATTGACCTTTCCGGTTTAGAAAAAGGTATATATATAATAAACTTACAGAAAAACAACGAGACCATTTCTCTTAAATTTTATTATTAACAATTTAAATTTATTACGTATGAAAATTGATTACTTCTTAAAAAGTGTAGCTGCATTAGCCGTTTCAGGCGCTTTTTTCTTGCAAGCACATGCACAGGATGCACCTGCTCCGAAAACAGTAGTAGAAGGAATTACCTATCAGTTGGTAACACCGGACGAAGGAGATCCTTATGCTGAAACAGTACGTGCACAGAGTACTGATGGTAGTGCTATCAATTATGATTTGGCTACTATCGTGATTCAGGCGGAAGTGACTATTGATGGAACCAAATATCCTGTAAAGAAGATTGGTGACAGTTCAATGCGTCAAAACAACAGCCTTACCTCTATTACAATTCCTGAAGGCGTAGAGATCATTGGCAACAGCGCGTTTGCCGGATGCGAAAAATTACCGGAGATTAAATTACCTTCAACGGTGACTTCTATCGAAGCATGGGCATTTGAAAATACGAAAAGTTTCACAAGTGTTCCCGGAAGTGTTACTCTTCCAAAAGCAATGACCGAAATTCCCGGAAGTTTATTCCGTGGATCAGGTATTAAATCATTCGACCTTTCCGGTACAGATATAGTAAAGATTGGTGATGCTGCTTTTCTGGGATGTCCTAACCTGGAAACTCTTATATTGGGAGAAAAAACAAAAGAGATTGGTTCTGCCTGGGTGTTCCAAAACTGTACAAAACTCACTACTGTAGATCTTAAATCAGTAGAAATGATTGGTACGGGTGCGTTTGCCGGATGTACCGGTTTGACCTCTATCACACTCCCTAACACCATTTTCACTATTGCTGGTTGGGCATTTGAAAAAGCAATAAATATCAAAGAGGTATATGCTTCATGGGAAGACCCCGCAGGTCAGAATGATATTGACGCCGCTATTTTTCTTGATGGCGCTGCATTCGGTCAAAAAAGAACAGATGAAGAAACAGGAGCTCCTATCGACCCGGTATTTACCTGGAAGATTCCTAAAAATCTGAAAGATGTTTATGATCCTATCATAAGCGTGGCTGCTGCACCTTATCCATTAGAAGGTCTGTTTAGTGTTGAAAAAGGTTATGCTGTTGAATATTATGATTCAGGTGAAGAACCACCAACGGCTATTGAATTAGTTGAAACTGAAAAAATAAACGTATTCTATGCAAATGGCAGTCTCAATTTGAAGGGATTAGATGGATACAGTGCTTCAGTATTCGCTTTAGATGGTCGCATTGTGGCTAACTTCCAGATTGTAGGTGAAAACGCAATCGTTCCTGCACAATTGACCAAAGGTATCTATGTGATCAGTGCAGCAAAGGGAGCTAACAAAGCTGCCGCTAAATTTGTCGTAAGATAATTTTATCCGAATTAGAATCAGAGTATAGGAGGGTGTGCCAAATGGGTTTTGGCACACCCTCTTTTTGGTTCATAACGCTATATTTCGATAGGACCTGTTGAATTTTGTTTCTCAAAATCTTTGGGAGTTACACCAAATTGCTTTTGAAATATCTTGCTAAAATAAGAAGGAGAATTGATGCCGACTAAATAACAGATCTCCCCGATCCTATGTTTGCCATCGAGTATCAGCTCCGCTGCTTTTTTCAGACGGATGAGGCGGATAAAATCGTTTGGAGAAAGTCCGGATAAAACTTTTATTTTACGTAATAAGCTGGAACGGCTCAGCGAAAGTATTTCTGCCAGTTTCTCTACGCCGAAGTTTTCATTCGTAATGTTTTGGTGGATAATAGCGATAGTCTGATCCATGAATTCCTTATCAGCCTTATTCATCTGCATATTATTGACCGGGAAGAACGGACGTTTAGAGAACGCCTCGCGTTCTTTCTGCCGGTTGTCTAACAGTGAGAAAATCTGTGTTGCTAAGTAATTGAATGAAAAAGGCTTTTCTACGTAAGCTTCGGCACCCAGACGCAAACCATTGATTTTACTGTCAAGATCATTCTTGGCCGTCAGAAAAATGACCGGAATATGACTGAGTTCAATGTTTGTTTTCATTTCTTTGCACAGTTCGAGACCGCTCATGACAGGCATCATAATATCGCTGACAACAATATCTACAGGACGTTCTTTCAAAATCTCCAAGGCAACTTTTCCGTTCGGAGCAGTTTCGGTGAAAAAGAGTTCCTGTGCTTTTTCCGCAAGAAATGAGCGCATGGTATCATTATCTTCCACAAGTAAAAGTGTATAGTTACGACCTTCGGTATTAAGTATAGTATCCTCTTCCGGAAAAATGAACTCTTCCTGAGGGGCGAAACTCTCCTGTTGTCTGACTTTTTTCTGAGTAAGCGGTAGCGTCAGCACAAATGAATTTCCGGTTGCTTCAGTGTCTAACCAAAGTTTACCGGAATGGAGCATAGCCAGCGAACGGACTAACGGTAAACCGATACCGGTACCGGTAGCTGTTTTATCTTTTTTGTTGATTTGATAGAATGGTTCAAATATCTGCTGACTAAGTTCGGCCGGTATTCGGCTTCCGTCATTGGTAATACGGATACTGAATGTGCTTTCTTCCTGTTGTAATTCGACCCTGATTTTATTGGCTGAATATTTAAGAGCATTGTCTAACAGATTACTCAATATTTTGGTAACCGCCTCCCGGTCAATGGCTGCTATAATCTCTTTATCGGGGATGGCTACGGACAGTTCTTTCTTCTGTTGTGCTATAGTCGGTTCAAACCTCAGAATTGTATCTTGGAGTAAGACCCCGACATTTACCCAAACAAAATCCATCTTGAATTTATTGGCATCAATTTTCCGGAAGTCTAATAGTTGTCCTACTAATTCGAGCAATCTTTTCGTATTTTGAGCTATCACGTTCAGGTTTCGTTTGATTTTATCATCCTGAATATCCATATCCAAGATCGTTTCCAACGGAATGTTTATCAGCGTCAAAGGCGTACGTACTTCGTGGGCGATTTCTGTAAAAAACTCCATTTTCGCTTCATACAACTCTTTCTCTTTCGCAATTTCGAAAAGTTTTTGTTTCTCTTCCATTTGTTTCTCTTTATGGCGTTTATACCAGTAGAACCATCTGTATATCAGATAAAGTATCAGTATGGCATAAATTAAATAAGCCCAGGAAGATAGCCACCAGGGAGGAAGAATTGTAATGAAAAGAGATGTTATTGGCGAAGTTTCGCTTTCTTCTCCTTGTATCGTTTTTACCTGAAATGTATAATTCCCGGGAGGTAATTGAGCATAAGATATACTTTGATTGCTGTTTACTTTTACCCAGGTATTGTCAAGCGGTTCCATTTTGTAAAGGCATTCTTTATTGCGCATGGACGAATAAGAAGGTATTGCCACATCAAAACTAATGTTCGATTGATTATAAGGCAGTATAATTCTATCGGTGTGCAGTATGCCTTTATTTAAGGGAGAATTGGGCGTGTGAACCGTTACTTCCTTGTTGTAAATACTAAATTTAGTTATGTATACCGGCGTAACCGACTCTTTCTGCCGGTCGTCATCGGGATTGAACGCGATCAATCCGTCTATGGTTCCGAAATAAAATTTTCCGCCTCTTGCCTTAACTCCCGAGTTGTAATTGAACTGATTGCCGATCAATCCGTCCTCGGTTGTGAATATGCGAACCTTTTCTGTTTCCGGATTAAACTTGACAAGTCCCTGATTTGTTCCAAACCATAAATTAAGGTTTTCATCTTCCAATATCTTATAAGTTACGTCATCAGGCAATCCCTGTTCTTTGGAGAAAGTGGTAAAGTTATCCTCCTTTTCGTTATACCGGCAGATACCACCCCGGTCGGTAGAAAACCAGATCTGCCCTTTGCTGTCTTCCATGGAAGAACTGACGGAGTTTGAGCTCAGACCGGTCGGATCTTTCGGTTCATGATTATACTTTTTGAAAGAATGATCGTTCGGAGTATATTTCCATATGCCGCTTCCCATGGAGGCAATCCATATTCGCCCCTTGCTATCTTCCATGATGTGAAAAATCCAGTCGAAACCTACCTCATCAATTTTATTAAAATTCAGTGTTCCGGGTTCTGCACGGTATAATCCCCACCCGTCACCTAACCAGGTTTGTCCTTGACTATCGACTAAAAAAGCATAAACGCTTCCCTCATCGATATTCAGGCTTTCAGGACTGTAATGTTTTATCGACTGTGTGGATAAGTCGATGATATCAAGCCCCTGTTTGAACAGGCCGCAATACAACAGATTATTGTGTACGCTCATGGAGTGGGTCATCAGGTGGTTCTGTCTTTTGTTTGCCGGATAGTGTAATTGCTTAACTTCTCCGGTCTCCGGATCCAGTATATTAATGCCATTATCTTCCGTACCGATCCACACCTTTCCGTCCGGAGCTTCTACGATTTCCCGGATACGCCGGGTGTTCAGGGAATTTTTGGAACTTGATGGAACATATTTTTCAAATAATAGCTGATGATTCGGTAAATAGTTGACACCACCGAATTTGGTTCCGAGCCAGATGCCATCCTCCCGGTCTTTATAAATACAAAAAATAGTGTTGTCGGATAAACTGTATGAATGCATCGGGTCTTCCTGCAAATGAGTTGTTTGTCCCTGACTTTCATCAACGATAAACAACCCGGCATGAGAACAGACCCAAAGTTTTTCCTGATCAAAGCAAACAACGTCGCGTAATACAGTATGATGCACGCCCGGCGCATTTACTGTTTCCAGAATGTTCGTGTCCGGATTATATTTCTTCAGTTCTCCGTCATGAATAGCCAAAGCGATCCAGTCTCCATATTCACACATGGCGAAGATATATTGATTCATCAGCGTGTTGTCGTTCTTGTCTGTATGATATTGAGCGAACGAATCTGTTTTTGAGTCATAGCGAAAAAGACCTACACCTATTGTGCCGATCCATACTTCTCCATTTTCTCTTATACAGATCGCATTGGGACTTTCCCGTTTGATATTATCTTTATTGGTAATCGCGTAGTAGTATAATTTCTTGTCCTTATATCGAAAAACTCCCTGATCGGGAATAAGCACCCAAATGTTTCCTGAATGATCAGAGATGATTTTGGCAACCCAATTTTCCATCTGTTCTCCATTTTCAGTCTTTAAGTCAATGAAAGTGAACAGATCGTAGATCGGATCGTAGATATAAACACCCCGATCGGTTCCTACCCAAAGTTTTTTATCTTCATCTTCGAAAAGAGCAGAAATATTATGGTCGCCTTTGCCGGCAATATAATCATCACAGTTGATGGTTTGAATGGAAGTTCCGTCATAACGGTTCAATCCGTTTTTTGTTCCGAACCACATAAAACCATAACTATCCTGCAATATAACTTTGACCTGGCTTTCCGATAGGCCGTCTTTACTTGAAATATGTGAAAAATAATAATTGAATGGCTTTCTGTTGGCTGCATCAAGCTGTAGCATACAGAAAACCATCAGGATACAGATGTGTATAATGCGTTTCTTTTTCATAAATACAAGAGATCGTTCATATTGATTATGGCAGAACCTGCAATTGTATTTTCATAACCGTTGTAAGCAATATACAAAGTAAATGTTTTTTTCGTAAATTAAAGAATTTTCACTATCTTATTGACTTTAGGTAACTATTCAGCGATTATTGACTTTGATATTCAATTACTTATACACCACTT
>DAIPZX010000014.1:0-13907 GCA_036781995.1 Massilibacteroides sp.
CGGAGAACACCCCGATTGGCTGCGCATTAAGAGTTTGCCGGAATATGCCAATACGGCAACAGACAACAAAAACGTCCTGTTATCTCCGATGTCGTACTCGCAGATTTAGTTGTTTTGAATCGCAACCATTCGTTGTAGTACATTCGCTCTGAATCACAGTGACCTGCATCGGAGATTTGCCCTGTATCGCAATGACGATGCGGTTTTCCTATTCAACCTACATCCATAGGATGACGAGGCTATTTTAAATACGGTTGCTCTGCTACGCGTACTACGCCGAATGGATATGAGATAAAAGAAGACTGTCAATCACTTAGTTTCTGATTTATTGCCAGCAACTCTTCAATGTGGGTTCGGTCATTATTGAGCCGGGGTATTTTATGCTGTCCGCCAAGCTTGCCTTTTTCTTTCAACCACTGATAGAAAACGCCATGTTTGGCAAAAATTACTTCGGGTTCCATCAGAGAGATCTCTTTATACCGCTTGGCGTCATAATCGGAATTCAATTCTTTGAGGTATTTATCAAGGCGACCAACAAACTCGGCAACAGGTATTGTCGGTTCTTTTTCAAACTCGATAAACCATTGATGCCTTCCTTTCGCCCTGTCTAAGAGAAACAGGGGGGCTACCGTATATTCTTTTACAATAGCATCTACTTCCTTGCAGGTCCGGCTCAGGGCTTTATCGGCATTGTCGATCATCAACTCTTCGCCAAAAGCATTGATATAGTGTTTGGTCCTGCCGGAAATAACAAATTTATAGGGATGGAGTGACGTAAAACGAATCGTATCACCAATCAGATACCGCCATAAACCTCCGGAGGTGGTAATAACCATCGCATAATTTTTGCCGGTTTCCACCTCTTCGAGCGGAAGCACCTCCGGATTTTCATTATCCAATTCATTCACCGGAATAAATTCATAGAAAATTCCGTAATCAAGCATTAGCAACATGCTGCTGTCTGACGGGTCACTCTGTATTCCAAAGAAACCTTCCGAAGCATTATACGTTTCCACATAATGCATTTTATCCGTTGGAATAAGCGACTTATATTGCTCCCGGTAAGGTTCGAAACTAATCCCCCCGTGAAAGAACACTTCCAGATCAGGCCATACTTCGGTCAGGTATTCTTTTCCCGTTTTGGCAAGAACAGCCTTAATCAGTACCAACATCCAGGAAGGAACGCCGGAAAGATTATTTACCTGCTTATTATACGTATTTTCTACAATAGCCTTGATCTTACTCTCCCATTCATCCATCAGAATAATCTTTTTGGATGGAACACGGATCAGATTAACCAGCGGATTCAGATTTTGAAGTAAAACGGCTGATAAGTCGCCGCAATGCGCCTCTCGATTCAAAGGAGAAGGACTATGGCTTCCCCCAAGAATAAGACCTCTTCCCGTAAAAAACCGGCTTTGTGGGTTGTTTCTCAAATAGAGAGCTACACAATCAAAGCCGCCTTTATAATGACATTCTTTCAATATTTCATTCGTAACCGGAAGAAACTTACTGCGATCGTTCGTTGTTCCGCTACTTTGCGCATACCATTTAACAACTGAGGGCCAGAGGATATTTTTCTCTCCGTTGATCATCCTGTTTACAAAAGGTTTGATCTCTTCATAGGTCTGAAGCGGAACACGCTCTTTAAACGTACTGTATGATGTAATTGATTTATAGTCGTATTTATTACCCCATTCCGTATTACGGGCGGAAGATAAAAGACCTTTCAATTGTTTGTATTGTATTTGATCTGCATTTTCTGCGAATAGATCGATATCTTTTAGCCTGCCTTGGAAGAACAAATCAATCGTTTTTGTTAAAATATCCATGCTCAGTTTAATTGTGCAGCTGCAAATGTAGGCATTCTCTTTTTATTTATATCTTTGTTATATACTAAAATACAGATACAATGAAAATTGGCATCCTTTCTTCGGGCGGAGACTGTCCCGGAATCAACGCTACTATACGTGGGGTCGGAAAGACCGCTATCATGCATTACGGCATGGAAGTAATCGGTATTCATAGTGGTTTTTCAGGAATTATTGAAAAAGACATACAGGAATTTGACGAACAGACACTCTCAGGGATTTTAAATCTTGGAGGTACTATTCTCGGAACGTCAAGAGAAAAGCCCTTACGCAAACAATTAGAGATCCCTGCGTCTGAAAAAGCAGAGATCATCAAAAGCAACTATAAGGAATTAGGTCTGGATTGTATCGTTTGTATCGGAGGCAACGGAACCCAGAAGACAGCCAATGTGTTGGTTAGCCTCGGATTGAATGTAATCGGAGTACCTAAAACTATCGATAACGACATTTGGGGTACAGACATCACATTTGGTTTTGATACGGCTGTCAATATCGCAACCGAAGCAATCGACCGTTTGCATTCAACGGCAAGCTCTCACAAACGCGTCATGGTAGTCGAAGTTATGGGTCATCATGCCGGATGGATCGCACTTTACGCCGGAATGGCGGGAGGAGCGGATGTAATCCTGCTGCCGGAATTAGGCTATGATTTGGAACTGGTAACCAATACAATCTGGGAACGCGCCAAGAAAGGCAAACCCTATTCAATTGTTGTAATAGCAGAAGGCATTGATTCTCCCAACCGCAAGCGCCCGGTAGATTATATCACCAAACAGATAGAAGCCGTAACAGGAATTGAAACCCGCGAAACCGTATTAGGCTATATCCAGCGTGGAGGCAACCCCTCCCCTTTTGATCGCAATCTGGCTACACGTTTAGGCGGACATGCCACAGAACTGATCGCAACCCAACAGTTCGGGCGAATGGTTTGTATGAAAGGAGATACGGTAGATTCTATTCCTCTGTCTGAGGTTGCCGGCAAATTAAAGCTGGTAACTCCGGAGCACGACCTCATCATACAAGGAGAACGAATGGGGATCTCCTTCGGAAAATAGAAAAACAAATAGCTGATACAAATGAAAACACAACAAAAGAAAAGTACACGTCTGATGTCTTTAGATGCCCTCAGAGGATTTGACATGTTTTTTATCATGGGATTAGCCGGAATAATCGTTGCCTTTTGCAATCTGTTTCCGGACGCAGGAGCAATGATCTGGTTGAAAGGCCAGATGTCTCATGTACAATGGGACGGACTAAGCCATCATGACACCATTTTTCCCTTATTTCTTTTTGTAGCAGGCATTTCTTTCCCTTTTTCATTAGAAAAGCAACGCGCAGGTGGCAAAACAAATCAGGAAATCTATTATAAGATACTGAAGCGGGGAGTAATGCTCGTTCTATTAGGCTTTGTATATAACGGTATTTTCAGATTAAATTTTGAAAACATGCGTTATGCCAGTGTTTTAGCCCGTATCGGTTTGGCATGGATGTTTGCTGCGTTATGCTTTGTACGGTTTAATACCAAAACAAATATCCTCTTGACTGTTTTTATCTTGATTGGGTATTGGCTGAGTATGTGGTTGATACCCGGTTCTGCCAACCCATTTTCTTTTGAAGACAACCTCGTTGGTACGATAGATCGGTTATTGCTGCCGGGGCGATTGAACGATGGGATTTTTGATCCGGAAGGACTCTTCAGTACATTCCCTGCCATTGCAACAGCTCTGTTAGGAATGTTTACAGGTCAATTGGTTCAGCTTCCCGAGAACAAGTGTTCACAGAAAAAGAAAGTTGTTTACATGCTGGTCGGCGCTGTGGTTTTGCTTATTATCGGATGGCTATGGAACTTTGTTTTCCCGATCAATAAAAAACTATGGACAAGCTCATTTGTTTGCGTATTAGCAAGCTATTCGCTCCTGATGTTCGCGCTGTTCTATTATATCATTGATGTAAAGGGATACACCCGCTATTCGCTCTTCTTTCGGGTCGTAGGTTTGAATTCAATCACGATCTATCTGGCACAAAGGATTATAGACTTCAACAAGATATCCAACTTCTTTCTGGGGGGAATCATAAACCATTCACCGGAAAATATAGGTGCTTTGATAAGCAATATAGGATACTTTACCGTATGCTGGCTGTTCCTCTATTTCTTGTATAAACAAAAGATATTTTTGAAAGTATAAAGGAAGGGGAAGCAATAGAACTATAAATTCTATTGTTCTTCATTCTCATCCGGCAGTTCGTTAAAGTTTTCTTCCGAAGACTGCCCTTGTTGGAGTTTTTGTTTCAGTTCAGAGATACGAGCCTGGAACTCTTTGTCTTTTCTCAGCTTGCGAATAGCCATCTTAGAGGCATTTTGTTGTGATTCTTTCTTTGTATACCCAATGCCGATACCGATTGAAATGTCAAAGAGTGTCACTTCGGTTTGAAATACCGGATTACCTTCGTTGTCATTAAACGATTCGATCAGGTTAAAAGAAACTTCCATTTTATTTTTTTGGCTCCATTCGATCAGGCTGGATTTGAAGTTCACCTCTTTACGGGCAATTTTATCTAAGGGAACGTGTTTTTTTATGATCTCTTCTTCTACAAACTTATAGCAGGCACGATAACCCTTATCCAGATAGATAGCGCCGACCAATGCTTCTAAAGCATTGCCATACATATAGTTGTTATGTGAATTGATTTTTGCGGAATAAACGACTTTTTTATTCAACCCGATTGCAATCGCTACCCGGTTTAAGGTTTCGCGTTGTACTATTTTAGAACGGGTATTGGTCAGGAAACCTTCCCGTCCGTACTGAAAGTGTTTGTATACGATATCAGCTACTACTGCGTCTAATATCGCATCGCCCAAAAACTCCATCCGTTCATTGTTGAGCCACTTTCCGTTATCATCTTCTATAGATGACGATTTATGCAGAAAAGCCTGCTCATACAACTGAATGTTCTCAGGATAGAAGCCAAGCATCTTGTATAAAGAAGAATAAGGCTCCTTCGTTCTATTGATGAAGTGCCTTATTCTTTTGTGTAATTTTATAAACACCTTATTTTACAAATTTCTTTACAATCATACTTGCATTATGTCCGCCAAAACCAAAGGTGTTTGACAATGCCGCATTGATCTCTTTTTTCTGTGCTTTATTAAATGTAAAATTCAGCTTATAGTCTATTTCAGGATCCTGATCCTCTTCTTCATGGTTGATCGTCGGAGGAATAATACCATTTTGCACAGCCAATACGCAAGCAATAGCTTCCAATGCACCGGCAGCACCAAGCAGGTGACCTGTCATAGATTTTGTGGAACTGATGTTCAGGTTATAAGCATGATCACCGAATACATCTTTGATAGCCTTTGTTTCAGAAATATCACCAACAGGGGTGGATGTTCCGTGCACATTGATATAATCGATTTCTTCCGGTTTCATTCCGGCATCCTCAAGGGCGTTTCTCATAACTAATTTTGCGCCTAATCCATCAGGATGGGAAGCCGTAAGATGGTGCGCATCGGCAGACATACCTGTGCCAACGATCTCACCATATATTTTAGCACCACGTGCCAAAGCATGTTCCATTTCCTCAAGGATAAGACAGGCAGCGCCTTCTCCCATAACGAATCCGTCGCGGCTTGCACTGAAAGGACGTGAAGCCTTTTCCGGAGCATCATTACGCGTAGAAAGGGCGTTCATCGCATTAAAGCCACCTACTCCTGCGATTGTGATAGCGGCTTCAGCGCCTCCACTGACAATAACGTTTGCTTTTCCCAAACGAATATAGTTAAATGCATCCGAGATAGCATTTGTAGAAGAAGCACAAGCTGATACAGTAGCAAAGTTAGGACCTCTGAAGCCATATTTCATAGAAATCTGACCGGCTGCGATATCTGAAATCATTTTAGGGATAAAGAACGGGTTGAATCTTGGACCCCGCTCGGGGTCATACCCCATGACTTCTTCTTCGAATGTTTTTATACCACCAATACCGGCTGCAAAAATAACGCCGATACGGTCTAAATTTTCTTTTTCAATGTCAAGAGCTGAATCTGTAACAGCTTCTTGTGCCGATGTAAGCGCAAGCAATGTATATTTGTCACACTTACGGGCTTCCTTCCGATCCATTATTTGTAATGGGTCGAAATTCTTCACCTCACAAGCGAACTGCGTCTTGAACTTGGATGCATCGAATTGAGTAATAGGTCCTGCGCCACTCTTCCCATTGATAAGACCCTCCCAGGTTTCCGGAAGGGTGTTACCAAGAGGAGTTATAGCTCCAAGACCTGTTACTACTACTCTTTTTAATTCCATACCTTTAATTAAAGGGGATTATTTCGCATTAGCTTCAACATAAGCGATCGCGTCGCCAACTGTTGTAATTTTTTCTGCTTGATCATCTGGAATAGAGATTCCGAATTCTTTTTCAAATTCCATAATCAATTCAACAGTGTCAAGAGAGTCTGCTCCTAAATCGTTAGTAAAGCTTGCTTCATTGGTAACTTCTGTTTCTTCAACACTTAATTTATCGACAATGATAGCCTTTACTCTTGATGCAACTTCAGACATAACTTTTCAATTTAGATTAATAAATACGAATATACTTTTTAAATTTGCAGTGCAAAGAAAAGCAATTTTTATCTAACAAAACAAATTTAAGCCGCTAAAAATACGGAAAACTGCACAGATGTCACATTCTTGTGCAAAAAAACGAACAATGAAAATGAAAAATATAGCTGTTTTTGCTTCCGGTTCCGGCAGTAATGCCGAAAACATAGCTCGATATTTCGCTAATAGTGAAAAAGTTAAGGTCGCTCTTGTTCTGTCAAATAATCGTAATGCGGGAGTACATGAACGGATGCGAAGATTGGGAATACCCTCACTGACGTTTACCCGGGAGGAATTTTCGGATGGAAAAGTGATACTTTCCAAACTCAAAGAATATGCTATTGATCTCATCGTACTGGCAGGGTATATGAATAAGATAACAACGCCTCTGCTACAGGCTTATCCCGGTCGTATCATTAATATTCACCCTGCTTTATTGCCTAAATTCGGAGGAAAGGGTATGTATGGAATGCATGTGCATGAAGCCGTTGTGACTGCAGGAGAAGCAGAATCCGGAATCACGATTCATTATGTCAATGAGAATTATGATGAGGGCGCTACGATCTTTCAGGCTGCCTGCCCTGTCTTGCCCGGAGATAACGCAGAAAAGGTGGCGGAAAAAGTACATGCGCTGGAGTACGAACATTTTCCACATGTTATAAAAAAGATATTAGAAACGATCGTCTGATAAATTAAGTTTATGGACAGCCTAACATTTCGTATAGCCAAGCCGGAAGATCTTGCCGGTATTGTTCGCATATACAACTCCACAATTCCCTCCCGCCTGGCAACAGCAGACACAGAACCCGTGTCTGTGGAAAGCAGGCAAGCCTGGTTTGACGCTCACAATCCGGACAAACATCCGCTTTGGGTGGTGGAGGATAAAAACGGAGCAATGACCGGCTGGGCAAGTTTTCAGCCTTTTTATGGCAGACCGGCTTATGCTGCTACCGTAGAGGTGAGTATCTATTTGGACGAATCATCCAGAGGGCGAGGGATAGGCAAGCAGATCTTACAATACTGCATAACAAAAGCTCCCGGTTACGGAGTAAAAACACTCCTTGGTTTTATTTTTGAGCACAACACCCCCAGCTTACAGCTTTTCTATAGCTTAGGATTTCAGTTATGGGGCAACCTGCCTCGCATCGCCTTTTTGAATGGCAAAGAATTCGGGCTTCACATCTTAGGAAAACGAATCGATTAATCTTTTCTTTCTTCAGGGCAAACGTATTAAAAAAAACCTTTGCATCCTTTTATTTGTCAAGTCCAAAATCAAAGGATACAAAGGTATTAAATGAAATCAGAGAAAACCGGTTATTTCGTATAGCCCGGATTTTGTCCTAAATCACTTCCTAAGTTTGCGTCAATCGCAGATTGAGGGATTGGCCATACGCCCTGATAGTCCTGAATTGTATTCCGCCAGTTTTCCATCAGCCCGTACTTTTTCACTCGTTCAACCAAGACACCCATTCGGATAAGCGTCCGGCGGCGTGGTTCTTCAAACAGTAATTCTCTGGCTCTTTCATCGAGAATATAGTCTAAAGATACTTGGGCTGAGGTGATAGGCTGGGCATGCGCACGCGTTCTGACTGTGTTGATGTCATCCGCAGCCTCCTGTAATTGGTTATTTCTCAGATAAGCTTCCGCACGAAGAAGATAAGTCTCGGCAAGACGGTAAACATAGACATCGTCGGATATCTGACCGGACGTATTATTGTCGTTCCAGGGTATGCCTTCTATTTTTCTAGGATAAGCGTAAAGTAGTCTTAATGTATCTTCAGCGCTTGTCAAAGGAGGAATCAACTCGCCATAATGAGCCGAACTCGGATTGTTGTAATAAAAATTACGCCGCATATTATACTCTGAATTTCGGATATCATCCGGATCATTCCAAATCGTATAAAGAGAATAGACGGTTCCCCGGACGCGACCTACGCCACGACCCAACTCATCTGTCGGCAAGTTAGAGTATCCATCGGGAGAGACTATCTTGGTCTGGAACGGGCCGAAGTTTCTTACGCTTTGGTTTCCGCCCACAGAGCCTCCTCCGCCCGGTGTGAGGGCTTCAATCTGCCAGACATAGATTGCTTCTTTATTTTCCGCACTGTTGAAGTTCCCGCTCTCGAAAAGATCGGAAAATACATCTCCGGGTTTATCTGCCGAGCTACCGAAACGTTCTTTCATCAAACTATAAATACCTGAATCAATAACATCAGACGCACTTGTTATCGCTTCGTCATACAATCCGAGACTGATATTTACTTCTGTCAGTAAATGATCAGCAGCAGCTTTTACAATACGTCCTTTTTTTGTAACGGTCGTTGGTAACCATTTAGAAGCAAAGTCAAGATCGTTTTTCGCAAATTTGTAGACTTCCTCACGTGAAGCACGCACATAATCATATTTAGGCGCATTCAGTATGGAATCCACGATTGGAACCTCGCCATAGAGATTCGCTAAAAAATTGTAGGTGTATCCTCTGAAAAAACGCGCTTCGGCAATTACTGCATTCTTTTCTGCTTCATTCTCCCAGATATGACTTAATTCCGGCTTGTTTGCATACACAATGATATTATTAGCCAGAGGGATCATCTTGGTGTATGCCCAAATCCAGTTTGTTCTTACCTCCGGCGTGTTTGGTGTTAAGTAAGAAATCCAGTTGCGATAGGTGAAATATTCCGATCCGGCATCTTCTCCAACATCTGTTCCCGGAAAGTTAGTGATAAAGAAGCTATTGTCATTTTGAGCATATTCTTCTCTTGCCGACCAGACTAAACCGGTCAGATAGGACTCAAAGCCTTGTTTTGAAACCAGCGTATTTTCCGCGCTTAATTTAGACATCGGAACTTCATCCAGAAAGCTATCCGAGCAGGCATAAAAGACTCCAGTCAGGAGAGCGAATAGCATCACTATGTTGCGTTTACCGCTTTTTTTATTTATTGATCTGTTTTCCATAATCTGTTTCAATATTTTAGTGAATTAAAAAGTAAGACTTATTCCGGCTGAGTATGTTCGTGGCATAGGGTATGACACATCATAGCCTTGCTCATCTACATAGTCTCCTCCATTTTCAGGATCCGAACCTAACCAGTTGGTTAAGGTCAATAAGTTTTTGACACTGACAAACACACGCAGTCCTGCAATTTTCGCACTACTTAAAAGTGATTTGTCAAATTCATAAGCCAAAGCAATATCCTTTACTCTAAGGAAGTTACGACTTGCATACCAACTTGTTTTCAGCGGATTACTGTAATTCAGAGAAGGTCTTGTGTTGGATTGATTTTCTTTTGTCCACCAACCCACATCAATACTTCCGAAACTCCGGCCCGGAGCAAGCGGATTGATCAGGTTGAATTGAGCATCCCAATCCAACATAGAAATCAATGCAATAGAGAGTGAGAAGTTTCTGTATTCAAAATTGTTCCGCAAATAGAGTTGATACTTAGGTGTACCTCCGGAAGCAACCACCATACGGTCATTCGAATCAATAATTCCGTTATTATCCAAGTCTTTTACGCGCACGAAACCAGGTTGTGAGCCGGCAGGAATATCTGTATCTGTTTCCTGATAAATGCCATTAAATGCATAGTCATAATAAGAATTAATTGGCTTTCCGATAAACCAGCCATTCTCAATATCATCATCTTCTTTTCCATCGTTATTCAGATCCTGCCCGTATAGGTGTACAATTTTATTCCGGTTATACGTCAACGAAAAATCACTCATCCATCTGAAATCTTTTGCCTTAAGGTTAACCGAATGTAACGATAGTTCAATACCCCGGTTATTGGTTTGGCCTATATTTGAAAAAATAGAACTGTAACCATTCATAACCGGAATAGCCCGTTTAACCAATAAATCTTTTGTGTCACTATTGTATACCTCTATTGTTCCTCCCAAACGATTTTTGAATAATTCGAAATCGACAGCTACATTCTGAGATGTCGTGTTTTCCCATTTCAGGTTTTCATTTCCTAAAGAAGAAGTGATGATGCCAATGCTGGTTGAACCTCCATCCCCGAACACATATTTTTTCATATCGGAAAGGCTGAGAGATTGGTAGGGTGAAATAGCCTGGTTTCCCACCGAGCCGTAAGACGCTCTTAGCTTCAACATATCAATAAACGGTATCTTTTCCATAAATGCCTCTTCAGACATGATCCAGGCTACAGACCCTGATGGGAAGGTCGCGTATTTATTGTTTTTGGCAAATACAGAACTACCATCCCGCCTGGCGGTAAACGTAAACATATATTTGTTTTTCAATCTGTAATTAACACGTCCCATATAAGACACCCCCTGTGTTTCATAAGCATCCGAAGTGTTTGTAGAGGTAGAACCAAATTGAAGCGCGTTAAAGCCCAGTCCATCCACATCCAATCGTTCAGCTCTTGCCGTAGTCGATTCAAACTTCAGGTGATTCCTGCTATATAACAAGGTGAAATCGAATGCATGATCTTCGTTGAATGTTTTTTTGTAGGTTAAAATATTTTCCAATTCCCAGGTAAGCTCACGCTGATTGAATTTACTCGCGCTCGTCATATTGTTTGTGCGGTATTTATCTTGTCTTACATAATTATAATCATGCCTCCACCGTACGTTTGGAGAATAATTTACCTTTAAACTTAGTCCCTGTAGAAATGGCATATCCAGATCCAGATAGATGTTGCTGAATAAATTTTCATAAATATTTTCATTCTTAGTCAGCATTGCGATGTACAAAGGATTACCTCCGGCTTGTTCTTCCAAAACCGAATATTGGGTAGGTTCGCCATCCGGATGATAATAAGTAGCGAAGGGGCTTGCCCGGTAAGCATCACTTATATTGGCTTCCTTGCCGGATAAATCACGATTGGAATAGGTTGCATCCAGACCGATAGACAGCCAGTCAGTGATCTTACTTCCCACATTAGCTCTAAAAGTACTGCGAGATTGTTTGTCATTATAAATCAACCCATTATCATCGCTGAATGAACCTGACAAATAATATGTTATATGTTTTGTATTCGCCGAAATACTCACATCGATAGCATTAGTCGTGGCGGTTTGAGAAATAACATCCCAGGGGTTATGCGAAATACCATCCTTGTAATTTGCCGCTTCGGTCACTGTCAGGTAATCCGCTATATTCGCCGGATTAGCTTCCAGACCTTGCTGTGTGCGCCAGTCTAATTTTCGTTGGATATAACGCTCCGGCGTGAGCAGTTTCAGTTCATTGCTTGGGTTGGATATAGCACTGAAGAAATTAACCCGGATCGTGGGTTTTTCTGTCGTTCCTTTTTTAGTTTGGATCAAAATTACCCCATTAGCCGCTTTCGAGCCATAGACTGTGGCGGAGCTGGCATCTTTTAAGATATCGATTGTTTCAATATCCTGCGGGTTAATATCCGACATTGTTCCTGAAAAGATGATACCATCCAGTACAATCAACGGAGTGTTTCCCCCGCTTAATGAGTTTTGGCCTCTGATCAGTAATTCTCCGTCTTGTCCGGGGCGTCCATCTCCAATAAACAAGATACCGGGAACACTGTTCAGTGATTGGGCGATATTAGTGTTCGGCAAATCCTTTCCTACTTCAGACATTTTAATACTGGCGATAGATCCGGAAACAAACCGCTTGGACTGCGTTCCGTACCCGATTGCGACTACTTCGTCCAATCCGATCGCGTCTTCCGCCAATTGTATATTGATGTTCGTTTGCTTTCCGACAGGTATTCTTTGTGTTTGCATACCTAAATAAGAAACAACCAAAACACCGTCTGAAGGGATATTGTCGAGTATGTAGTTCCCGTCTATATCCGTTGTGCTTCCGATACTTGTACCTTCAACTAATATATTCGCGCCAATAATGGCCTCTCCGTACTGGTCTTGCACAATTCCGGTTATTTTCACAGGAGCGGTTTTTTCCGATGCCGCCTTTTGCTTATCAGAAATAATAATTGATTTGGAAGAAACCACATCATAAACCAAATCTCTGTTTTCCAAAGCCCTGTCAAGTACTTCAGACACCAAAGCACTAGATTGGGATATTGAAATATTTTTCAAAGAATCAATCACAGTACTGCGATAAGAAAAACGATAAGTTGTTTGTTTTTCGATAGCATCGAAAACGTCTTTTAGTGAGGCTTCCTGGAGTTGTATCGTCACTCGTTGTTCTTGAGCATACGCCTGAAGACTACCCAACAGCAGGAATACAATCAGCCAATTGAATTTCATCAATTTCAAATGTCTTTTCATGATTTATTAAATTTAATTTTATACTAAAGCCTTCCTTTTGCGCGGCTTTTGCATGTAGAGACAAGGGTTTTCAGCAATCGTACCAAAAGGGACAGATGTTTAACAACATAATTCATGATTTGCAGTGATAAAGTAAACCAAAAATCAGCATTGGATAAAAATTCGATTTTAAAGGTTCCTTAATCGATCATCAATTCAATTTTTTCTCCTTCCATATAGGCTTTTAAATGATATGTCTTTTCAATAATTTCCAGTACTTCATTGATATTGGCAGATGGGATAGTACCGGTAAATAGGTCAGCCGGATCGGCTTGATAGTCTGTTTCTATTTTTACGTTATAATTTTCTTCTACAGACTTGAGCAAGGTTAAGAACGGAACATTCCGAAACACCAACTGATTTCGTTTCCATGCAGACGCATCTTTTATTTCCGGTTCTGTAAATACACTGATTTCGCCGTCCATTCTGTTTAGTACTGCTTTCTGGTGCGGTCTCAATATGACATTTTTACCGGTAGAGGTAGATAAAAAGCTAACACTCCCTTCTTCCAGCGCAAGTTCGGCTTTATCGTAATTTTCACGCGCCAATAAATTAAATGTTGTTCCCAAGACTTTTACATTCAATCCTCTCGCGTCAATCTCAAAAGGATGCTTTTCATCTTTTGCAACCTGAAAATAGGCTTCTCCTTCAAAAAAGATTTGCCGTTTCTTCTTATTATATGTCTGAGGTACATAAGTAAGATTTGACTCCGCATTCAACGTAACGTTGGTTCCATCGGGCAAAATGAGCGAAACCCGTTCTCCAACCCCGGTTGATATATTAATCTCACTCGAAGCCAGTCGGTTATTTTCATCATGAAGATATAATGTAGCCAAAAAGAAAACAGGCAACAGCACAGCAACTGCAATTTGGACAACCCTTTTCATAAAAGAATAAGACGGTTGTTGTTTAAGTTTGATCTCCCGGTCAATCCTTTCTTTCAACTTGTCGAACTGAGCAGAATCTATTTTTGAAGTATCCATATCCTCATTCAGCCAAACATCCCGCAATTCATCAGCCAAGGTCTCATCGGTTGAGCTATTTACCTTTTCCCGCAAAAAAGACAGTTCTTTTGATGATAGCTTTCCTTCTCTATATTTATGTTGCAAATTTTTCATTCTGATTTGTTTCTTAAAACTTGTTTAAAACTTTCTGAAAA
>DAIPZX010000015.1:0-13848 GCA_036781995.1 Massilibacteroides sp.
CTTTTTGTCATTTTGTCGTTTGTGACAGAAATAACATACACGCCATTACTTAAATTAGCAATATCTATATTTGTTTCGTAAGTAGACAAGCTGCCCTTCTTGACAATCTGTCCAGTCATTATATTAGAGATAATATAATTTCCTGGAATTACATCGTTTTGAAGATTATTGTTTTTATATGTTACAGTCAACGATGTCTGTTTGTGTATTATTTCATAATTTCCTAGACTCTCTTGATCCGTTGCTTTATTCAAATTATTAGAACTTTCTTCATAAAATGTTTCAGGATAAATAGTATAACTTTCTTCTTCTGAAAAAACACTTTTTGTTTGAGGAACTAATTGTGTCTTTAAGCTAAATCCATTCGTCGCCGCATAATGAAATCCATTTGCAAGTACAATTCTTTTTGTCGCTTTTAAAACTACATTTGCAGGTGGCGATTTTGTATGATCGAGACTCGTTTTAAACTCTTCGCGAATAGGTTCCTGAGGCACAGTAAAGGATGTGACTGCATCTATAAAATATGCATATTCTGGTCCTCCTGGTATAAACAATGAAGAAACTGCTACGAGATAAGTATTGCCATATGTTAAGTCATTAAATGTTACGAAAGTTGCACCTCCAACATTTTTAACAATGTTTTTATCATTACCAGATAAATAAGCTGTATAATTAATGCCGTATGGGTGTGATGCGCCAATAACAGAGGCGGGAGACCATTCTATAGTTGCACTATTGCCCTGAAAAGTTACTGTTTGGATACCTGGGGGAAAAGAAATTAAAGAATAGTTATACAGATTGTTCTTGTTTTCCTGCCAATCTGTTGTTAATGAATATGCTTGTAATATATTTAATAGCATACCCAATATTATCAATCTTGTTTTCATGTGGATATGCTTTATTCACCATTATTACTCTTTTTTAGATTCTCAATTTCTTTGTTTAGCTGAATAACATACAGCGTTAGCTCTTCAACCTTTTGAAGTAACTTGGTATTCATTTCACTAAGTCTAATACCATTTTTTTTTACCTCTGCTTCTGAAGGCATGTCTGGTAAATGACCATGTTTATTGATGTGTGATTCCACGTCAAACAGTGTTGGCAAGTAATAATCATCTTTGAAAACAAAGTCAGCCCACCCCGTTTCAACTATAACTTCTTTTGCCCGGATAGTTCCGTTAACATCTAATTGATACTGTGGATTAGCAACTAGAATTCCAACGTTACCTTTTCCAGTTACAACAAATCGATCTAACCATTGTGTTTCAGAAACTTTTAATCCAACAGTAAATCGGTGTGTAGAGGCTCCACCCATACCTACGCGAATATCTGTAAGGTAATTTCCTGTAGAATACCGTGCTATCCATGTTGTCGATTCATTCCAAGGCGTACCTCTTAAATAGAAGTATTTACCATAACCATTAGTTGTTGAGTAATTGCCTATAGCCAGATCATTATCAATAACTTGTTGTGCGAAGATTGGCGACAATGAGGCGAAGATTAAAGCTGCAAATAAAAATAAAGTTTTCTTCATAATGGTAAGTATTAAAATTTATAATAGAAAGATATAACTAGTCAATAGTTGTTAAATTTTGATCCCAATTTAATTGATATATATATATGCAAACTGAATTTAGATGTTTTATGACATAAAACGTGTTTTTGAAAAATGATTTAGTGCAGATAATCGCTTATATTTGTACTTGGGATTTTAAATAATACAAGATGAAAGTTGCAATCGTAGGGACAGGATATGTAGGTTTGGTGACGGGTACTTGTTTTGCTGAAATGGGTACGGAGGTTTACTGTGTCGATGTGAATGAACAGAAAATAGAGAATCTGAAGAAAGGAATTATTCCTATCTATGAACCCGGACTGGAGGAAATGGTTCATCGTAACTATCATGCGGAACGCCTGCGGTTTACTACGGATCTGAAAGACTGTTTGGATGAGGTGGAAGTGCTGTTCTCTGCCGTGGGAACTCCTCCTGATGAAGATGGTAGCGCGGATTTGAGTTATGTATTGGACGTGGCGCACGAAATAGGTCGGCATATCAACAAGTATCTGTTGGTTGTCACTAAAAGTACGGTGCCTGTAGGAACTGCCAATCAGGTGAAGCAGGCGATTCAGGAGGAATTAGATAAGCGGGGTGTGTCGGTCGAATTTGATATTGCGTCTAATCCTGAGTTTTTGAAAGAAGGGGCTGCTATTAAAGACTTCATGAGTCCTGACCGGGTTGTGGTAGGGGTGGAGTCTGAACGTGCGAAAGAGTTAATGACTCGTCTTTATCGCCCTTTCCTATTGAATAATTTTCGGGTGATCTTTATGGATGTGCCCTCCGCGGAGATGACTAAATATGCGGCAAACGCGATGTTGGCAACGCGTATTAGCTTTATGAATGATGTTGCTAATCTTTGCGAACTGGTTGGGGCTGACGTAAATATGGTCAGGAAGGGTATTGGTTCGGATAATCGTATCGGAAGCCGTTTTCTTTATCCCGGTTGTGGGTATGGCGGCTCTTGTTTTCCTAAGGATGTGAAGGCATTGATCAGTACCGCAAAGGAGCATGACTATCCGATGCGTATATTGCAGGCGGTGGAGGATGTGAATGATCGTCAGAAATCGGTCTTGTTCCGAAAGTTAGAGGCGTTTTATAGCGGTGACCTCGAGGGGAAGTGTATTGCGCTATGGGGCTTGTCTTTCAAGCCGGAAACAGATGATATTCGCGAAGCTCCTTCATTGGTTCTGATTGATCTGTTGCTTGCCGCGGGTTGTCAGGTAAAGGTTTATGATCCTGTCGCCATGGATGAGGCTCGCCGGATAATAGGGGGGGCTGTAGAACTGTGTAAGGATATTTATGAAACCGTGTTAGACTCGGATGCTTTACTGGTTGTAACGGAATGGAAAGAATTTCGTTTGCCGTCATGGGATACCATTAAGAAATTGATGCAGACGCCGCTGATTTTGGACGGACGGAATATTTATGATATAAAAGAACTTGAACAGAAAGGCTTTATCTACTCCTGCATCGGACGTAAAGTGGGCAAGCATTGACCCAGGGCAAACGCTTTTAAAATAATATCTAAAATAGCATCGTCATTGCGAACGCAGTGAAGCAATCCAGAGGGGGGCGTAAACTGGATTGCTTCGTTGCTTCGCTCCTCGCAATGACGATGCTATTTTCTCATTCAACCCACATTCGACTACAAACATAGGAAGACGATGCTGTTTTCAATAACCGATCACTTGTGTCTCGGGGTATTCTTCGGCGTTTTTGCCGGTTGGGAGGTAAGCTCCAAAAAAAGTGATGTAGATATTTCTTTCCTTCGTGTCGATGGCATAAATGCAAAAACTATTGTCCGTTACCGTGTTTTCAACTCTATTGACCCGGTTAAATAGGGTTCCCTTTTCGGATGGAGACATGTTTGTGCATAACAGCATTTTTTGAGGGGGGAGGGAAGTTGAACGATTACGAATATTGCTCACTTCGAACTGGGTTGTTGTGTGGATATGCCCTCCCATGTAACAGATAAAATCTCCTTTGCAGGACGAGAAGTCTTTGTCGACGTAGATCGTATCTTTCCCGTTAATGATATTCGGATATTTATTTTTAAGCATGCTCTTTTCTCTAAAGGCTTCAATGATTTCGGGAATCAGTTGAGACGTGTGAACAAATTTTCCGTCAGTCAGGTAGGAGGGTCTATTCTCATTCTTGGAATAAGACTCGAAGGGAAAGTGAGTGATTACAATAACACTGTGCTTGTCTGTCATATTCTCGTTTAATGCTTTATTGCAAAGCCAGTCTATTTGTTTTTGACTGAAGATAGCCTGATTGAGGGTGTTATATGTTAATGCCGGTTGGTCAAGCATGTCTAATGAGATAATCCGGATATAGCCTCCCATTGGGTTTTTAACATCGGCATAATAATAGTTCTCATCGGATTCACGATGTAATTCGTAGTTGCGCCGGTTGGAAAAGGAAGTGTGCAGATCTTTTTTTGAAAGAGCTTCTGCCACCGAGTGTTTTAATGTGTTCGAGTCATGATTTCCATAACAGGGAAAGGTTGGGATTCTGTTGTTTTCGAACAGATGCTGATAAAAAGAATTTAAAAACAACAAGGCGTCTTTTTTTTTCGCATGATTGATATGGTCGCCCGTAGCAACTATTGCGTTTATAGCTAATTCTTGTTGGTTCGAGAATTTTATTGCTTCGATGAGGTTTTGTGGTGAAGTATATTTGTTGCTGCTTGACTTGGAAGACAGATGGGCATCCGAAATGTGAACAATCTTGAATCGTTCGATTGGGTTCAGGCTGTCTTCCTTATTATACATGTGCGCGTAAAGACGGGTGGCCGCAAGTTGATTGTTTATATTATAATTCATATCTGCCATCAGGGTACGGAGCATCATAGGGGGCGGTTCCTTTTGACAAGAGGAGAATAGGTGAATACCAATACAGCAAAAAAGTAAGATGTACTGTTTCATAAAACGCTATTAAATAATCCGTCACTAACTGCAGCAACCGGAATGCTTTTTTATTTCACGATGCAAGGAACAGCCTGTGCATCCTCCGCAACGACCGGAAAGGGGGCTTTTGGAAGCAACAATGAAGCTGTAAATCTTCCATCCTACATAAAGCAGAGTTAGAATTCCGATGCAAATAATTGCTATTTCCTGCCACATAAGTTTTTCTTTTTGTAAATGTATAATTTTTTTCGTATCAACCACCTATAATGCTGCTAATTATTGAGCCTGTCCGGAAGACGATAAATGAAACGATCCAGGCCAGCGAACAGGAGTAAAGGATGAGAAATCCTCCCCATTTCCATGAGCCGGACTCGCGGATAACTGCCGCCACGGTAGCGATACAGGGGAAGTAGATCAGCACAAACAGCATAAGCGAAAAAGCGACTAACGGGCTGAATACCAACTCGCCACTTTCGTTACGGTCTTGCTTGAGGCGTTCGGGTAGCGCCTGACTTTCTTCCGACTCGCCTGTGTAGAGGACGCTAAGCGTGCTGACAACGACTTCTTTGGCTGCCATACCGGTCAGGATGCTTACGCTTATCTTCCAGTCGAATCCCAAAGGGGCAAGCAGGGGTTGGATGGTTTGTCCGAGTGTGCCTATATAGGAGTTGCGCTGTAGGTTCATTGCTTTCCGGTGTTCCAGTTCTAATAGTTGCATGCTCTTTTTTTCTTCATCCGACACGGTGTTTTCTACTAATGCAATCTGCCGGTCGATTTGCACGGACTCGACCGAGTGGCGAGGGTAATAGCTGAGGAACCAGATGATAATAGAGGCAACTAAGATGATTCCCCCCATCTTGCGGAGGTATTGATGCGCTTTCTCCCACATGTGTATGAGGATGGACTTTGCCGTAGGCATGCGGTAAGGAGGCAATTCCATGACAAACGGAACGTCTTCATCGCTGAAGAGGTATCTCTTGAAAATGCGTGCCATGACAACAGCAAGCAAAATGCCGGTCGAATAGATGATCAGCATCATCAGGCTGGCATTCTCCGGAAAGAATGCGCCGATCAGCAACACATATACCGGCAGGCGGGCGCTGCAACTCATCAACGGATTGATCAGCATGGTAATCATCCGGCTGCTGCGGCTTTCGATTGTGCGGGTCGCCATGATGGCGGGAACGGTACAGCCGAATCCCATGACTAAGGGGATGAATGATTTGCCGTGCAATCCCATTTTGTGCATGATCTTATCCATGATGAAGGCGGCTCTGGCCATGTATCCCGAGTCTTCCATGAAAGAAATGAACAGGTAAAGAATCAATATATTGGGCAGGAAGACAATGACGCCGCCCACTCCCGCGATGATTCCATCGACTAATAAGTCTTTGAACGGACCGTCTGCCATGTTGGCGCTTACCAAATTGCCCAAAAAAGCGACTCCATTCTCAATCCAGCCCATCGGATAGTCGCCCAGCCGGAAGGTGGTTTCGAACATCACCCACATGAACGCGATGAAGATAGGAAAGCCCCATACTTTATGGGTCACTAACAGATCGATGAATTGCGTGGGCGAAGCATTCTTTAATTTACCAGGCTCGAACGTTTCCTGTAAGGCGCCGGCAATAAAACCATATCGGGCGTTGGTGAACGATGTTTCGCTATCTTCCAATAGCAGGTCTTTAATATAGGCTGCGTTTTTGTCTCTTTCCAAGAGTATGGCGGAGGCGCTTCCGCCGGGCAGGGCGCGGACAAATTCTTCCACCTCTTTATCTCCTTCAAGCAGCTTGATGGCCAAAAAACGTTTGGATACGGCATGGGAGATCGTATCATTCTCTTTTAACAGGTTGCGTACGTTCGTGATTGCCTTTTCCAGTGTTTCACCGTAGTTGATGTGAATATGGCGCAGAACAGGGTCTTTTTCTTCGTACACCTGAATGACACGTTTGAACAGTTGTTCTACCCCTTCACCTGTTTTGCTGACTGTGGGAACGATCGGGATACCGGTCATACGGGACAAGGCTTCATAGTCGAACTTGTCTCCGCTTTTTTCCAGCTCGTCATACATGTTTAATGCCATTACAGAGCGTACGTCCATGTCGATCAGTTGGGCGGTCAGATACAGGTTGCGCTCCAGGTTACTGGCATCCACTACGTTGATTACTACGTCTGGGTGCTCTTCGTTCAGGTGTTTTCTTACGTAGAGTTCTTCCGGCGAATAACAGGAAAGCGAATAGGTTCCGGGCAGGTCGGTGATGCGGAATGTATAGCCGTCCTGATGAAACACGGCCTCTTTGGCGTCTACCGTAACACCGCTATAGTTGCCGACGCGCTCGTGTGCTCCGGACGCAAAGTTGAAAAGCGATGTCTTTCCGCAATTCGGATTCCCTACTAAGGCAACATTGATTATCTTTCCTTTTTTTATCGCCAGTTCGTACAGAAAATTCTCCTGACTTTCGGAAACGAGCTGTTCGCCTTCATTGTGTGCTGTTTCCTGAAGGCGGGATCCTTTGTAAGCGGCTTCGCTAACCATTTCGATCAGGGCGGCTTCACTGCGGCGCAGGGATACATTGTAACCCATTACCTTGTAGTGAATAGGGTCTTTCAATGGCGCGTTTTTGATGACTTCAACCGATTTACCCCGGATAAAGCCCATCTCAATAATGCGCTTTCTGAACGCTCCTTTTCCTAATACTTTTACAATTATGCCGGTTTCACCTGTTTGTAGTTCCGATAATCTCATGTCTGTTGTATATGAACGAACAAAATTACCTTGAAAATAGCGCTTACCCAATACCTATTAATAGGTATTTATGAAGGGCTTATTCTGAACTGATTATGTTTTTTACGCGTTGAACAATTTCCGGTATGACGGCTTCTACCCGGGGTGAAAGCGCCATGCCTACAGCGCTGATGTCAACGACCGAGATGACGATCAATTGGATGTCGGGAAGTTTGCCGGAAGAGAGTTGCATCACTTCAATCATATCTTTCAACCCTATTTCGTGCGCGCTCATCAAGGGAGGGAAGTCAGACGCATATCGCGGTTTGATAACCCGTATTGTGCCCGGAGGATGAGAGTCTAACGTGGCATCGATCATAATTATGCGGTCATATTTTTCTAACCAGCTGATCAGATGAAACCCACCCGTTCCCCCATCCATAAGATGGATATGGGGCGGGAGTGTTTCTTTTTCTAATGCTTGTACTACATGGATGCCTACGCCCTCATCTTGCAGCAACAGGTTGCCTATGCCAAGAATTAAGGTCTCCATATTTTTCTTCTTCTTTCTCTTCTTCTTTTGGCTCTCTTTTGCTTTTCTTTTTCCTCATCCAGCCATTCCATTTGATTCACAATATCTTCTTTTACGAATTTCCATCCTCCGATCATGGCAGACGTTTCTCCGCGCCGCTCGATGTAATCGTGATATAAGACAAGGTACACATGGATCAGGGTGAAGATGATAAACGCCCAGGTAATGCAATGATGTATGTCCCGAACAACAAATTCGCCGCCAAAGAGTGGAATTACCCAAGTAAAGAGTTGCGGAAAAGCAGCTTGACTCATCTGCGCATATAGCGCGAATCCGGTGATGACCTGCAAGATGGAGATCAGAAACAATACGAAGTAGGTTAAGGCAGCTACCGCATTATGTCCGACGCTTTCGACCGGTTTGTTCTTCAGCATCAGAATATCTACTTTAGCGACCTCAAACAGCTCCTTCCATTGTGCTTTCTTTAGCAGCACAAAGTTGTTCCATCGGGCAAAACGGTTGCCGGCAAAGCTCCAGTAAAGACGAGATATCAGATTTCCGAAGAATACGAATCCGGTGATGAAGTGAATCAGGCGGATATGTCCGAACCAGAAACTGTAAGTCGCCTCCGTAGCGTCAATGACTGCCAGCGGATCAGCGATAATAAATCCGGTAACAGCCAGGATAACCAGGCATAAGGCGTTAAGCCAGTGAAATATGCGCACGGGAATTTCCCATACGTAAACCTCTTTCAGATTTTCTTTACGAACTCTCATGTTTATAGTCGTTAGAATGTATCTAATGCATGAATGTATTTACCGTCTTCATCATATAAATGTACGGCACAGGCGAGACAAGGGTCGAAGGAATGTATTGTGCGCAATATTTCCAGTGGAATATTCGCATCGTGTACCGGTGTGCCTACCAGCGCCGCTTCATAAGCCGACAAGATTCCTTTTTCATCCCGTGGAGCAGCATTCCATGTTGTGGGCACTACCATCTGGTAGTTTTTGGTCTTGTTGTCTTCGATGACTATAAAGTGTGCTAATGCGCCGCGTGGAGCTTCTGTCAGACCGACTCCCTGGCATTTTTTAGGCCATTGGGTGTGTTGCCATTTCTCCGGTTCGAACATGCGTGAGTCTCCTTGCAGATTTTCCATCAATCTGTCGTAAAACTCCAGTGCCCAATCCGCGCATAACTTGGTTTCCAGTCCGCGTGCCGCTGTTCTGCCCAAGGTGGAGAAGAGCGCGTCTGCTGGAAGATTGAGGTCTTTCAATACACTGTCGATCAAGTTCTTTTGAGGTTGTTTGCCTGCTGCGTATGCCACGAGCATTCTGGCTAACGGGCCTACCTCCATGGGTTCTTCTTTCCAGCGTGGCGTTTTGATCCAGCTGTATTTCTGATCGATATCTAAAAAATCGTATGGCGGCTTCGGCCCGGTGTAGTTCAGTTCTGTTTCGCCTTCGTAAGGATGCAGCCCTTCGCTGTTCCCTTTGCTATACTTGTACCAGGAATGGTAGATATACTCCTTTATCTCTTCCGGAGAATTAACATCGACAGGATGTACTTTAGATAAATCCCTGTTGAGGATAATGCCGCGAGGCATCTTGTAAGTTTCCGTTTCGCCATGGTATCCCATCGGAAAGTCTCCGTAAGCGAGATAATTGCGAACGCCTCCACCGATTTTGGACCAATCCTCTTTATAGACATCGGCTATCATGAGCAAATCAGGGAGATACACCTGGTTGATAAACGTTTTCGCTTCGACTAACTTGTTCTTGACAAAGGCAAGTCTTTCTGCATTGATGGCATTGGCTTCTTCCAGATTGATGCTGCAAGGCATGCCGCCTACGACATAATTCGGGTGCGGATTCTTTCCTCCGAATACGGTGTGTACCTTAACGATCTCCTTCTGCCATTCCAAAGCCTCAAGGTAGTGGGCAACAGCGATGAGGTTTTGTTCCGGACTCAGCTTGTAAGCCGGATGTCCCCAATACCCATTTGCGAATATGCCCAATTGTCCGCTGTCGACAAACTTTTTGACTCTGTCCTGTATGCCTGTGAAATAGCCTACTGAGCTTTTAGGCCAATCCGATAATTTGGATGCTGCTGTAGACGCTGCCGCAGGATCTGCTTTGAGGGCCGAAACAACATCCACCCAATCGAAGGCGTGGAGATGATAAAAGTGAACCACATGATCATGCATAAATAAAACATTGGCCATGATGTTTCGTACGATTTCCGCATTAGGGGGAATAATAACATCTAATGCATTCTCAACTGCCCGTACGGAGCAAAGCGAATGTGTGGAGGTGCAAACTCCGCATACGCGTCCTACAAATGCCCATACATCCCGCGGGTCTCGGTCACGAACGATTGTCTCTATTCCTCTGACCATGGTGCCGGAGCTGAATGCATCTTTAATTACGCCGTTTTCAATTTCCGCCTCTATTCTTAAATGACCTTCGATACGGGTGATCGGGTCAACTACGATTCTTTTTGACATGGTTTTCGACTTTTAGAATTAATTATCCGTTCCTTCATCCTCGGAACTCTCGTTGTTTATTAATTTCCGCTTCCGGATATTTGTCGCCACGGCATGTGCTGCCAGAGCACCGGTCGTGACTACGCCTAATGCCAATCCGATTTCATCGGCTGTTGCTTCCACTCCGAACGCGTTAATCGTTGCCTGTCGTTTATAGAAAGGCGTTCTGTCCCAAAATCCGTCTTCACTACAACCGATGCAGGGATGTCCGCTTTGAATAGGAAAGCTGGTTCCTTCATTCCACTTGATTACACCGCAGGAATTGTAAGTGCTCGGACCCTTACATCCCATTTTGTATAAGCAATAGCCTCTTTTCGCGTTTTCATCATCGAAACTTTCCACAAACAGACCGGCATCAAAATTGGCACGACGGTAACAGGTGTCATGTACGCGCCGGGAATAAAACACTTTAGGTCGTCCCAGACGATCCAGCTGAGGTATTCGGTTGAACGTAAGTACGTGCACAATAATACCCGCCATTACCTCTGCGATCGGAGGGCAACCTTGTACGTTCATTACTGTTTTCCCTCTGATAACACGGTGTACCGGGGTGGCCTTTGTTGGGTTGGGGTGAGCTGCCTGTACGCAACCTGCCGAGGCGCAATTGCCCCAGGCAACAATTGCTTTAGCTCCTTCTGCTGCTTCCTCCAGTATTTGTTTGGCGCTACGCCCTCCAATACAACAATAGGCTTCGTTTTCTAAAGGAATAGACCCTTCTATCATCAGGATATATTCCCCTTTGTATTTCTGCATGGTGTCGTGCATGCTTTTCTCTGCCTGAAGACCGGCCGGAGCCATCAGTGTTTCCGTATAGTCCAGAGAAATCTGGTCAAAGATCAAGTCGGCCAGAATAGGGTGTGACGTACGAATAAATGATTCGCTGCAACAAGTGCATTCTTGTAAATGCAACCAGATGATTGGCAAGCGAGACTTCTTCTCCAATGCCTCTATCACTTGCGCAACACCCGATGATTCCAATCCTAATAACGCGCCCATGGTGGTGCAGAATTTCAGGAAATCACGTCTTGAGACACCCTTGCTGATACAGTCTTCATACACTGTTTTCTTGTTGGTCCCCATACTTTAAACTTTTAAGTAATTAATCGCTTTAACTATTCTCTTTTTTAACAAATCCTTGGTAGCTGATCTCCGCTAAGCATAGTCATGACCCGATGCCCTCCGTAAAGAGTTTTCATTTTAACGGACGCGCCTTCCCGGGCTGTAACTGCTCCGATAATGACGGCTTTTTCTCCCTCCGGAAATTGCCGCATAACCTGCAGCGCTTCTTTCGCAAAAGAAGCCGGCAACATCACTAATGCAACTCCTTCGTTGGCTATGTAGAGCGGATCAAGCCCCAACATCTCCGAAGCCGAACGCACCACGTCTGGTATAGGCAATAACGTTTCGTCTATTTCAATCTCTGTATTGGATGATTGTGCTATTTCATTTAATGTGCTGCTTACGCCGCCTCTTGTCGGATCACGAAGCACATGTATATCTTTTATCTGTGCGCACAGTTCGTTAAGCATCCCATTTAATGATGCCGTGTCACTTTTTAATGCTGTTTCGAATCCCAGGCTTTCGCGCGTTGACAGAATCGTTATTCCGTGTACGCCTATCGGTCCGCTACAGATAATGACGTCTCCGGCACAAGCCCTTTTGGGAGAGATATTTATACCATCCTCCAAAACGCCGACACCGCTCGTGTTGATAAATATTTTGTCGCATTTTCCTCGTTCTACCACCTTGGTGTCTCCTGTAACGATGAATACGCCCGCCTTTTCGGCTGCTATTCGCATCGAATCGACAATCGCTTTCAGGTCGGATATGAAGAAGCCTTCTTCCAGAATAAAGCCTGCCGTCAGATACAATGGTTTTGCTCCACAACAAGCCAGGTCATTGACCGTTCCGTTTACAGCCAGATCACCGATGTTTCCTCCCGGGAAGAAAACCGGATCTACCACATACGAATCAGTCGTGATTGCCAAACGCTTTTTATCCACAGTGAATACGCCTCCATCATGTTCCTGCTCTAAGATAGGATTCCGGAATGCCGGATAAAAAACGTCTGTGATCAACTTATGGCTAAGTCTGCCTCCACTACCATGCCCCAATAAGATGCATTCAGTATCCATAACCGGTAGCGGACAATTTAATTCCATGTTTATACTTTAAACTATTTATAACTATAATAAGCCGCGCAAACGCCTTCTGCCGACACCATCGGTGCCCCGACAGGATGTTCCGGTGTACACGTTATTCCAAAGAACGGACAATCTGCCGCTTGTTTATTCCCTCTCATGATATCACCAGCGATACAACGAGACTTTTCCTCTTTTTCTTGATGTGGGGCAGGCGTAGCAACATCAAATTTGCACAGCGCGTCATAATCTCTGAAAGTGTCTGCCAATTTCAGACCACTTTTATTTAGTTCACCTATCCCTCTCCATTCCTGATTTACAGGCACGAGCATTTCCTTGATCAGCTCCTGCATCTTTAAATTACCTGCTTCCGAGACAATTCGTTTGTAGGCATTCTCTACTTTTCCTGTTTTGTTTTCTAATTGCAGCACACATTGATAAATACCATACAGCAAATCTGCCGGTTCAAACCCCGTAACAATAATCGGCTTTCTGAATTTATCCGCTAACGCGTGGTATTCGTGATAGCCCATGACTGCGCAAACATGTCCGGCAGCCAGAAATCCATCTACTTTACAGTCTTTTTCCGAAAGAATGGCATCCATTGCGACAGGGACGGTGAAAAGTGAAGTGATGACAGAAAAATTAGTAAGCTTCCTGCGCGCCGCTTCTTTAATGGCTGTCAGATGGAGAGGTATGGTGGTTTCAAATCCTACAGCCAGGAAGACTATTTCTTTCTCCGGATTTCTCTCCGCCAGATTAACAGCGTCTAATGTAGAATAGAGGATTCTGACATCGGCGCCTCTGGCTTTTGCTCCTAACAAGTCAAGTTTGTTTCCCGGAACCCGCATCATATCTCCAAATGAAGTCATAATCACATTCGGTCTGAAAGCTATTTCAATCGCTTGATCAAGGATAGAGGTGGGCGTGACGCAGACCGGGCAACCCGGACCATGTAATAAGGTAATTTTATCCGGCAACATTTTATCAATACCGTACCGGGCAATGGAATGAGTCTGGCCTCCACATATTTCCATAATATTCCAATGATTAAGCACGGCTTTGTCAATAAGACCTATTAACTGTTGAACCTGCTCGTTATGGCGATATTCGTCAATATACTTCATCCTTCAAAAACTTAAAAACTACTTCTTAAACTGCGCTAATATTTCAAAGTCTGCCAGCGTTTCTTTCGCGTATTCTTCGTTTACTGTAGCTATTGCCATGCCTGCGTGAGCCAGAATGTAATCTCCTGTATTGACATCAATCCATTGTATGCAAACATTCTTTATCGTGCCTCCGAAATCTACCTTTGCCATTTTCAGGTCGGGAACAGAGTCGTCTATATGTATGATTTTCCCGGGTATAGCTAAACACATAATTCTTCGTTTTATTATTAATGGATCAGCTTGAACCGTCCCAAATGTATAATTTTTTA
>DAIPZX010000016.1:0-13712 GCA_036781995.1 Massilibacteroides sp.
CGGTTTGATGACGCCATGACACCATGATACAGGGCAAACGTACGACACCGAATGGTTACTCTGTGTGTCGGTGTGTTTTTTAAAAAAAACATTAATTTTGCATGTATGAAAAAGAAATATAAAATTCTATTTGTCTGTTTGGGCAACATTTGCCGGTCTCCGTCTGCTGAAGCGATTATGAAAAAAATAGTTGATGACGCAGGGCTTGCGGATCGTATCTTTATTGATTCGGCAGGGATTCATGGCTATCATGAGGGCGAATTGCCTGATTCGAGAATGCGTATGCACGGAAGTCGTAGAGGGTATGTGCTTGATTCACGTTCCCGACCGGTGAAAACGGCGGATTTTTACGATTTTGATATGATTATAGGTATGGACGACAGTAATATAGCCGACTTGCAACGAAAGGCTCCGGATATGGAATCGCTCGAAAAAATACACCGGATGACGGACTATTCCCGTACGAAACTGTACGATCATGTGCCCGATCCTTATTATGGAGGAGCTTCCGGTTTTGAACTGGTGCTCGATTTGCTGGAAGATTCCTGTGCCGGTTTGCTTGAAACTATTTCTTCAACTCCGGATAACTGATCCGGGTGTGATACATTGTTTTTAGCTTTTCAATAAATACCTGCTTCACTTCTTCCACATCCCGAAATGTTAGTGGCGCATTTTTTAATAATCCTTCTTCAAGTTGGGAGTCGATCAGCCTGTTTACTAATGCGTTGATGCCTTCTTCCGTATGCTCTTTCAGGCTTCTGGAAGTTGCTTCGACTACATCCGCCATCATGACGATTGCTGTTTCCTGAGAGAACGGATTCGGTCCCGGATAAGTAAACAGGGATTCGTCTACTTCCCTGTCCGGATACTTATTTTTGAACGAATTGTAGAAATATTTCACCTTGCCCCGTCCGTGGTGCGTGCGGATGAAATCAATGATTGCTTCCGGAAGCATTGCTTTTTCGGCAATTTTAACGCCCTCCGTAACATGCCCGATAATGATCTGGGCGCTTTCTTCAAAAGGCAGTTGGTTATGCGGGTTGATGCTGGTTTGGTTTTCTGTAAAAAAGGCGGGATTAACCATTTTGCCAATGTCGTGATACATGGCTCCGGTACGCGCTAACGGTCCGTTGGCGCCAATCTCTGTTGCTGCTGCTGATGCCAGAATGGATACTTGCAGGGAATGTTGGAAGGTGCCCGGAGCGGTTTCAGACAATTTTTTAAGTATAGGTGTATTGATATTGGATAATTCCATTAAGGTAATGCTGGAAATATATCCGAATGTTTTTTCAAGGAAATAGACTAATACATAGGCAAACATCAACAGGATGAAGTTGATACCGAAATACAATAGCATAGTCCAGTTGATTTTGCTGAAATCAGCCTCCTGATATACGGTTATGCTTAAATAGACAATCGTATAGGCTAAGAAGATAAAGAATGATGAACTGATCAATTGTGAACGTTGCGATAGCTCTTTCAGGCTGAAGATGGCTATCATGCCGGCTACAACTTGCAGACATAAAAATTCAAAAGGGAATGGAGCCATCAATGAACAAAGGAGCACGATCATTAAATGGGTGAAAAACGCCGTACGCGAATCAAAGAAAGTTCGGATAACAATCGGCACAATTCCAAAAGGAATAATATAAATATTGAACAGGCTCTGACTGAGACACAACTCGGTGAGTATAGACGGTATCAGTATGCAGGACAATAGAAAGAGAACATCCCTTCTTCTTTTAAGCAGCTTGGGGCGGAAAGAAAAGAGATAAAGCCAGAAGCAAAGCATAACGACTAATACGTAAATAAACTGACCGGCAATGATTATGTTTTGTCTTTGACTTCCTCCGGATTTGGATTCATGTACAATCTTCAAAGACCTCAGTACATTAAAGGTATGATTGTCGATGATCTCCCCCCGGTCTACGATGCGTTCGCCGGCTTGCACCATGCCGTTGGCAATTGGTACGCTTTTCAATAACTCTTCTTTCACCCTGTCTGTCGTAGCCTGATCGTAGCTAATATTTTCTGTCAGAAAATTGTTGATATTACAAGATTGCAATAACGCTTTATTGAAACTGGTGGGGGCATTATTCAGGATGAATTCATAGGCTGTTTTGACGGTAAAGAAATCACTCACATAATAGAGTTGGGCAACATTGGATTTTAAAAGGTTGACCTGCGAAACGGAATTCTTGTGCAGGTTTTCAAACTCTGTGGGCGAAATGATGCCCCGCTCATAAAGATCAACCAGGCTTTTTTCGATGTATTGCATATACTCCGATGGAACCGTATTCGAAAATTGTTTGTTATACGCCTCCCGCAATTTGTTTTTTTGTTGGGTGATTAATTCTGTGTCAACCCTGTAGTAAGGAGAAAATGTTTTCAGCACGCTGTCTTTTTCTGCTTCTACTTCCGCGTTTGTTTTATAGATCGGGAAATCCTGCGGAGCCGTCAGTAAGCCATAACGCCAGGGTTTTCCTTCGAAAAACTGATATCTGAAAAGCCCTTCTCTCGGGAAAAAATACGCGATAATAATCGTGACAACTAAAAAAAGAAAAATGGTGGGTATGTTGTTTTTTTTAAGTTCCATAATGACTCGTCTTTGAAGCCGAAATGTACGTAAAAAATTTAGTATGCGAAAAAAAAACTCTACTTTTGCCGCATTACTATTCAACAGAAGATGATGAATCAAAGAAAAGTCAGAGTTCGTTTTGCGCCAAGTCCTACGGGGGCTTTACATATAGGCGGTGTTCGTACGGCATTGTATAATTACTTGTTTGCCAAACAGCAGGGTGGTGACATGATTCTCCGTATCGAGGATACGGACTCTCAGCGGTTTGTGCCCGGAGCAGAGGAATATATTATTGAGTCTCTGACTTGGTTGGGAGTTCAATTTGATGAAGGTGTGGGTTTCGGTGGGAATTACGGGCCTTACCGTCAGAGTGAACGCCGGGATATTTATAAACAGTATGTCGATCAGCTGATAAATGACGGCAAAGCATACATTGCTTTTGATACACCGGAAGAACTGGAAAAAAAACGTCAGGAAATAGCTAATTTTCAATACGATGCTTCAACGCGTATGCAGATGCGCAATAGCCTGACGCTTGCGGAGGAAGAAGTTGAATCGCTGGTCAAAGCGGGGAATCAATATGTGGTTCGCATGAAGATCGAGCCGAACGAAGCTGTGGTAGTGAACGACCTGATCCGTGGTGAAGTAGTGATCAATTCTTCGGTACTGGATGATAAAGTGTTGTATAAGTCTGCCGATCAGTTGCCGACTTATCATTTAGCCAATATCGTGGACGACCACCTGATGGAAATATCGCATGTGATCCGGGGCGAAGAGTGGTTGCCGAGTGCACCATTGCATGTGCTTCTGTATCGTAGTTTAGGATGGGAAGATACGATGCCCGCTTTTGCCCATTTGCCTTTGTTGCTGAAGCCGGAAGGCAATGGCAAACTCAGCAAACGGGATGGCGACCGGCTTGGCTTTCCGGTATTCCCCTTGGAATGGAAAGATCCGAAGACGGCTGAAATCTCTTCCGGATACCGTGAAAGCGGTTATTTCCCCGAAGCAGTGGTGAATTTTCTGGCTTTGCTGGGATGGAATCCGGGGGATGAACAGGAATTAATGAGCATGGATGAGTTGATCCGTAAATTCGACCTGAATAACTGTAGCCGCAGTGGCGCTAAGTTTGATTACGAAAAGGGTAAATGGTTCAATCATCAATACATGCTGAAGAAAGAAAATAAAGAAGTGGCCGCTCTGTTTATGCCCGTATTGGAAAAGCATGGTGTGAAAGCAGATGCTGCTTATGTGGAAAAAGTGGTGGGCTTGATGAAGGAACGGGTTTCTTTTGTAAAGGAACTATGGGAACAGGCCGCTTTCTTCTTCGTAGCACCGGAAACTTATGACGAAAAGACGGCTAAAAAGCGTTGGAAAGCAGATTCTGCATCGCAATTAGGCGAACTGATTGAAGTGCTCAGTTCACGTGACCCTTTCGATGTTGAAGGTACGGAAGCCGAAGTCAAAGCCTGGATCGAACAAAAAGGATATCATTTGGGCAATATAATGAATGCTACCCGCCTGGCATTAGTCGGAGAAGGAAAGGGACCGCATATCTTCGATATTACTGAAGCAATCGGTAAGGAAGAGTCTATCAGGCGTATACAGCGTGCGATAGAGGTGTTGAATTAAAAGATGTCATGATGGTTTATACGTTGATTATTCACTTATACGCTTTTGTGGTTGAACTGATCGCTCCATTTCATAAAAAGGCGCGCCTGATGCGTTTAGGGCAATGGAAAACCAATACTATTCTACGAAACGAGATAAATCCGGGTGAGAAATACATTTGGTTTCATGCCTCTTCATTAGGCGAATTTGAACAAGGGCGCCCGGTGATTGAAAAAATAAAAGCGGAGCATCCTGAGTATAAGATTTTGCTGACTTTCTTTTCTCCATCGGGGTATGAGGTGCGAAAGAATTACAATGGAGCAGATGTTGTTTGCTATCTGCCGTTCGATACTCCTTACCGGGTGAATAAGTTTCTGAATCTGGCGAATCCCGCTATCGCTGTGTTTATTAAATATGAATTTTGGGCAAATTATCTGAAAGAGTTAGAACGCCGCGAAATACCTGTGTATATCATTTCGGCTATATTCAGACCGCAACAGGTTTTTTTTAAATGGTATGCCGGCTCGTACCGGAAGGTGCTGACCTGTTTCAATCATTTGTTTGTGCAAGACGAACCTTCGCGTGAACTGTTGGCTTCGTTTGGTATTAAGAACGTGACGGTAGCCGGAGATACCCGTTTTGACCGCGTGCTGGATGTACAGAAAAAAGCCCGTGTTATTGAGGTGGTGCAGCAGTTTATTCATCATCCGGAGAATGAGAAACAGACGGTTTTAGTGGCGGGAAGTTCGTGGCCGCAGGATGAAGAACTTTTTATCAACTACTTTAATGAACGGCCGGACATGAAGCTTATCATTGCTCCGCACGAAATACATAAAGAGCATTTGTTAGGGATAGCCGCTCTGCTGAAAAGAAAATCCTTACGTTTATCAGAAGCTGCATCCGGAGAAGACATGACGGGAGTGAGCTGTCTGATAATCGATAGCTTCGGACTTCTTTCTTCTATCTATCGTTATGGTGATATCGCTTATATTGGAGGAGGCTTTGGCGCCGGTATTCATAATGTATTGGAAGCGGCGGTGTATGGAATCCCTGTGATCTTTGGTCCTAAGTTTCAAAAATTCAAAGAAGCCAGAGATCTTCTGCAATTGGGAGGGGCATTTACCGTTTCCGATAAGAATGCTTTTGATAGTTGTATGAATAACCTGCTTACCTATCCCGATCTGATGGCTGAAGCCGGTAAACAAGCGCAGGAATACGTGCATAGCCATGCGGGAGTAACAGATTGTATTTTGAAAGAACTTCCTTTGTAAGATAGATATTGGTTGTTCTTGTATTAAAAAATAATGAAGCCTTATCCGATTGTCCGGATAAGGCTTCTTTTTTTATCTGCCGTATAAATGTTTGGCTGAAGGAACAAATATGACATTGAGTTCCGGTTCCGGCATATTGTCTTTGTCTATGGGATACATGGGTCTGATGATGTTCTTGTATGGAAGGCTTTTGAAATCCTGATCAACGCCTCCACGGGTGAGAGCCATCACCCAGTCCGCTTTCATATTATACCATTGGTTTACCAGATAGCCTTGCTTAGGCATAACAATATCCATTTCACGAGGATCTATGCCTGTGTTTTCCAAAGGAGGAGTAGGGGAAGAGGTTCCTACAACCACATAAACGCTTCCTGTTTTGATAATCGCTATATCACTGCGTCTTCTACCATAGGGTGTTTGTGCATCCTGGTTTTGATCGGGAGCAGGACTGACGTATACTACCGTTCCAGACAACAGAATGGGGGGTTCGTAGGAATTATCAGTCATTGCTCCGACATAAGCCTTTGCCTGACCTCCGACTCCGGCTTTTCGTGCCTCTTTAACCATCTCTTCTCCGGGGATGGAGCAATAAAGCAGGCTTTTTCCGTTGGGGGATTGAAACTCCGGACGTTTTAATACTCGGGCTAATGTCCAGGTAACCTCGCCTGAACCGCCTCCGCCGGGATTGTCTCCCATATCACTGATGAAGAACGGTTTTTTATCACTGGCGATGGCTAAGTCAAGGCATTTTTCAAGTGGATAACCCGGTGCTTCTAACGTGAATTGATCGCGCACATCCCAAAATTTTTGTGCCAATTTCTTTGCGCCGGCTCCTACTTCTTCTTTATTATCGCCATATACCATTACGACTCCCTGGTTGCGCCTGTCATCTCCCCAAACGTACCCAATCCAGATACCTGCATCTATAACTCCGGGCATGGCTTCTACTTCGGGTACCATTGCGTAGAGCGACTTCGCCGGCTCTGCGCGGGTGCTCGACCATTCTCCGGATACAAGTACCGGAACCGCCACCCAAGCCTTATAAGCAGGACGTCCCTTGCCGGAAGAAAGGCGGTCAATCAGATTAACTACGCCGCGGCGGTGTGACTCCCGGCTGTCATCATGCGGAGCTTTGCGGAAGGTAGTGATCAAATCAGAATAGAGGGCAACTTTCAGAGATGGATTACCGTGCAGGTCCATTGTTGTCGTAGTAAGAATATCGTTTCCTATTACCTGACGGATTCTTTCCATGAATTCTCCTTCAGGGTCTTCTACGCCATCCACACTGCATGCTCCATGCATGAAAAACCAAAAAGCATCGTAGGGCATATTTTCTTTGATAGTCTCAATCGTTTTATCGACAAACGCATAATACGATTCACGCGTAACAGGTCCGCGACCACTGCTGCGGCCCATTAAAGCAGGTAGCCAGGTTGCTGCCTTTCCCAGCGTAGAATCCGGGTTCAGGTAGTCTGGTAGCGTAAGTGGATTTCCAACGATGGCTTGCCGGTTAGGCATGAAAACACTGTTTTCAATTTGAATACCGGCGATGCCGATACGGGGCTTTTGCTGAGCGGCGACCTGATTGCTAAAAGATATGGCTAACAGCCCGATAAGCAGAAATAAAACATTTTTTCTCATAACATTTCAGAATTAATTATCCGTTCCCGGACGTTTATTTTGGATGATTTCGCCTTTGCTTATATCTATTTCAACCTGCGGAATCGGAAGAACTTCTGCACCCGATTTGAAGTTTTTAAATACCCGGTTTGCCCAGCCTACGCGCACGATATCGAAGAAACGAAAACCTTCCATGCCCAGTTCCAGGTTACGTTCGTTGATGATGTCTTCAAACAATTTGTCGCCGGATGAATTGACTTCGGGCAGCTCAACACGGGTTCTGATTTTATTCAGATAGGTTCTTGCCTCATTCTCTTCGCCGGATAAGGCACAAGCCTCTGCATAGTTCAGATAAACTTCGCCTAAACGAATTAATTTATGGTTGAGCGGTTGGTTGTTTCCTCTGTTTTCCACGCGTTCGCCGGGTTTGAGATAGAGCTTGCGATTGTAAAAACCTGTCCGGTCGCTTGTGATCGCGGGGATATCATCACCCTTAGCTGCTTTTTCTATTTCTACTGCTTCCGCGTTGGAAATGAGTGTTGCTTTTTTCCGGATCGCGTCACCTGCTTTGTCGTATGCCTCAGCCAGATTTTGAGTGGGTTGTGCGCACCCGAAACCGATGGTCATATTGCGGGGCATAGACATGAGCACATGGCGGTTACCGTTGTTTACGTTCCAGGCAGACAGCGTTGGCGAGTCATACATGTTTACTTCCAGAATGGACTCGGAACAATGCTCACCGCTAATCAGGAACTGAAACCCGTAATCATCGATCAGGCTGTATTCGCCAAGCGCAAACAAGTTTTTGGCTGCTTCTTTTACGTTTTCATATTTTTTCTGATAAAGATAGATACGGGTTTGCATGGCGTAAACCGCACCTCGGGTGATTCTCCCTGCATACTTGGTGAAATAGTCTTTCACTTCACTCTTTGCCGGCAATACTAAGGCTGCATCTTCCAGGTCTTTCTCTATCGCTGCATATACTTCTTCTGCGGATGCACGTTGCAGGCGTTGATGATCGAGTTCTAAAACTGAGGTGTAAAGAGGCACGCCGCCAAATGTTTTGACTAATTCAAAATAGCTGTAAGCCCGGATGAACAGTGCTTCGCCGATCATCTGATCTTTGTCGTACTCTCTGAATATTGTTTCATCGGCGCTCATGAAGTCGCGGATAACCAGATTGGCCTTGTTGATACATTGATAGGTTTGCGCATATTTATTAAGTATCTCTCCATGATCGGCAGGATACTGGTAATCTTCCATCAGTTGGAAGGTCGCGGCATCGTTGTCTGAACCGCTGAATGTGGCATTGTCTGAAAGCACCTCGCCAAAACCCATCATCGACCAGGTGTAGCGAAAGTCTTTCATGTCCGAATAGACCGCAGCCAAACGCAGAAAGGCTTGTTTCTCATCTTCTATCTTTCCCGCACGGGCATTGCCTAATGGCTCCCTGTCGATATCGACGCAGCCGTTGAAAACGAATAAAGCGGCGAATACAATTGCTGTTAGGATCTTATTAATCTGCATAGTAGTGTTCATTTAAAAAGTAATGTTAATACCTCCGGTTATAACTCTCGATTGCGGATAAATGCCATAATCTATACCTCTTGAGAGGGATTGAGACTGGCCTACTTCAGGATCTATACCACTATAATTGCTGACGGTAAACAGATTCTGTCCGCTCAGGTATATACGCGCTTTCTGAATCATTAGTTTGTGAACGAATGATCCGGGAAGTGTATAGCCGATCTGTACGTTTCTCAGGCGAAGATAAGAACCATTTTCCACATAACGGTCAGACAGGCGGCTGTTGTTGTTGTAATCGGCAGCTGTCAGACGCGGGATGTTGGTGTGCGTGTTTTCCGGTGTCCAATAGTTCAATAAATCTTTGTCTTTGTTGGTAATGTCGGTCAGGCTGTAGGTGTATAAACGCATCGCATTGAAGATGTCGTTGCCGATTGTTCCGCCGAACTGCAAGTTCAGGTCGAAGCCTTTCCAGGCCATTCCGATATTGAATCCGTAGATAACGTCCGGAATCGGATTACCGATCACCTGCTTGTCGTCTTCATTCAGCACGCCATCGTTGTTGGTGTCTACAAAAAGCACATCCCCCAGCTCTGCATTGGGCAGATAGCCTGTTTTCTTCACCTGAGCCAATTGCTCTGCTGTTTGTATCAAACCGTCGGTTTTGTATCCCCAGAATGCACCGATGGGCAGTCCTTCGTTGGTGTAAGTCGCATATTGCTGACGGATTACGCCCGATGGGATAGGGGTTCCGCCATTCAATTTGGTCATCCGGTTACGAATCGTAGACATGTTGAATCCAAGGTTGTATTCGAAATCTTTGAATCTGTCACGCCATTCTAAGTTTAACTCGATTCCCCGGTTGCTGGCTGCTCCGATATTGGTATATGTATTATCCGTATAGCCCATATATTTAGGCATAGGAGCGGCAAGAAGCATGTCTTTTGTCGTTTTGTCATAATATTCGAAGCTTAGCAATAACCGCTGATTCAGGAATGTTGCATCAATACCCACATTTGTAGATTCGGTGGTTTCCCATTTGATGTTGGAGTTGCCTAACCGGCGAACGGCTATTCCTTGGTATAGGGTTTCGTTAGAACCGGCTCCAAACACAGCGCCATATTGTGTCCAGAGTGAAAGAAGACTCTTGTCGAGGTAGCTGCCAATGTTTTGATTACCGATCTGTCCCCAGCCTGCACGCAGTTTAAGCGAAGAAACCCAGTCTGCATTCAGGTTTTCGAAAAACTGTTCGTTATCGATTCTCCAACCTAACGCGAATGAAGGGAAGTTACCCCAGCGGTTGCTTGCTGCGAATTTGGAAGAACCATCCCGGCGGAAAGAAGCGGTGAACAGATAACGCTGATTGTATTCATAATGCAAGCGTCCCAGATAAGAGATCATGCCATAATCAGTCGCATTGTTCACGCCGGTTGTTTTGCCCTTATCCAGCGTGGCGTCAATATAATGCAGGTTTCCTGCTTCGCCGATAAAATCCCGTCCGGCCAATCCCAGTGTTTCTGTTTTTCCCCACTCGTTCGTGTAACCTACCAATGCGTTCAGCGTATGTTTTTCAGCAAAGGTATTGATGTAGGATAACGTATTTTCCCAGGTGTAATAATTCCCGTTCAGATGTGTCTTGGACAGGGAGCTCTCGTCATTTTTTTGACTGTTGGAAACAAAATATACGGGAACGAAAGACTTGGAGTCGTTTCTTCTGATTTCGGCGCCGAAGCTGCTTCTCAGTTTCAGTCCTTTGATGATTTCCAGTTCGCCGTAGGCGTTTCCGATAATCGCCAGGTTTTTGTTGTTTCTGTCGCGTACTTCCACGTCTGCCAATGGGTTGTAATAATCAATGTAAGGAGAAGAACCGTAGCTGCCATCCGGTTTCCTTGCCGGAATAACGGGCTCTACGCGGATCGCGTTGCTGATAATGCCATAGTCGGCATCATACAATCCCGCGCTGTTGTATTCACTGATTCCTTTTGAATTGGATTTGGAAATGGTGATGTTGGTTCCAACGGTCAGGAGGTCTTTCAAAACGATTTTTTCTGAACTCTGGCGAAGCGAAATCCTTTCGTATTCTGTTTGTTTGATCGTTCCTTCCTGATTGATGTAGTTGATACCGAAGTTGTATTTGTGGTCGTCTGCTCTTCCTCCGCTTATGCCCACGCTATAGTTCTGTATCATGGCGCTTCTGGAAATTTCGTCCATCCAGTTGGTCGATGTGTTTCTGTCTACCAGTCCCAGGTCTATCTGCGGAACGCCGGCGGCGGCTTTAACCTGGTTGATGTCTGATTGCAGATCATACCATTCAGAACCTGTCATCAGGTTGAGGTTGTTCAATAACTTACTGCTTCCCCAATAGGCATCGAGCGTGACGGTAGCTTGTCCTACCGCGCCTTTTTTGGTGGTGATCAGGATCACCCCGTTGGCTCCGCGAGAACCGTAAATGGCAGAGGCGGAGGCATCTTTTAGTACTTCCATAGATTGAATATCGGAAGAACTCAGGTAATTAATATCAGTTACAGGCATGCCGTCTACTACATACAACGGGTCGGCGTCGTTTACCGTTCCCACACCCCGGATACGGATAGTGGCAGCAGAACCCGGCGAACCGGAGTTAGACGTTACCGATACACCTGTAGCCAGTCCTTGCAGTGCTGAGGCCACGTTGGTTACCGGTTGGCGGGCAATCTTTTCCTGGTCTACAGAAGCTATCGCGCCGGTGATGTCACTCTTTTTCATCGTGCCGTAGCCGATCACCACCACTTCATCCAGCTTTTGTGTGTCTTCCTGAAGAATGATCTGTATGCTGGTTTGACTTCCAACCGCAACTTCTGTAGGAATATAACCGATATAGCTAATCTGAAGAACAGCGTTATCGGATACTGTTAAAGAGAAATTACCGTCTATATCCGTTATGTTTCCGTTGGATGTTCCCTTTTCCCTGATATTAGCCCCGATAATGGGTTCGCCATGGGCATCGAATACGGTTCCTGTAATATTCTTCTCTCCCTGCTGTTGAGTGCGGGGGCCGCTAAGGGAAGCGTTTGGTTTGTCCGCTTTCATCAGCATGATATTATTTCCTGCCATGACATAGACAATCTCCGAATGTTGGAAAACAGAAGCTAAAACTTCGTCTACCGTTTTGTCTTGCGCGTTCACATTTACTTTTTTATTCAGATTGATATCACGCTTATCATACACAAAAAGATAGTCGGTTTGTTTTTCTATAGCGGATAATACCTCCTGATAAGAGATCGATTCTGCCGCGATGGTTACCTTGGCAACATCCGAGATTGCTTTTTCAGCAAGCACTCCTGTTGTGAAAAAGAAAAGAGTAAAGAGAGCCAGCTTTGTGATATGCAGTACTCTTTTAAAAGAATTTAAAATGACGTTATTGTCACTCCTTGAATGGGTTTTCATAATTTCATAATCTGTATTAGTTATTACTAAGTTTGATACTGTTAATTAGAACCGGGTTGAATTTTTCTTGTGCAAAGAACAACAAAATTAAAAAAAAATGATTCGAAAAATTCAAAACCGTTTTTAAAGCGTTGTTTTTTTGTTTAAATCATAGGCATCCTGTTTCTTTTAAAGTTATTTTATTATGATGGTATTTGTCTCATCTTCTTTGATATAGTTGAACTTGTCTTTTAGCTGAAATACTTTTAAGATATGTTCCACTCCGTCTTTTGTCCGGAACTTACCGGTGTACCGCTTCTTTTTGAAGGCTTCATTTTGAATGAAGATCCGGATATCAAAATACAGCTCCAGTTGGCTCACCATGCTATCGACAGGCTCATCGTCAAAACTGATAATTCCTTCTTTCCACAACAGATGGTCGAAGTGTTCGATAGGTTCTGTTTCAAGTTTATCATTTTTCTTGTAAACTCTTTTGTTGGGTTGCAGTTGTATCTTCTCATGCGTTACATCCGAAAAAACTTCAACCGATCCGCTCAGTAGGGAGACATCAAAAAGCGAAGACTTGTCATAAGCCATCACGTTGAACTCCGTACCTAAAACCCGGATTCCGTAAGACGAGGTGTTGACTACAAAGGGCTTTTTGTTATTTTTTTTAACCTGAAAATAACCTTCTCCATCCAATAAAACTTCTCTTTTCTCTGACGAGAAATTATTCGGAAAAGTAAAGGTAGAGCCTGCGTTCAGCCATACATTGGTTCCATCAGTCAGCGTAAGCTCCACGCGCTGACCGGCGGGAACACGAATCGTTTGCATGATCGTGTCAGGCAGTTGGCGTTGCAGATGTGTTATATACAGGCCACTCCCCAAAACGAGCAAGAAAACAGCCGCGACGGAAACGACACGATATAAAACCGCTTTTTTAGTACTTCTTTGCTTTTTGCCCTCTGTTATTTGCCATAAAGTGATGTCATACAGCCTGCGCATGGCTCGTAGTGCTGTCTGATTGGCATCATCGGCATTAACCCAGGTCATAACCTGCTCCTTCTCTTTTTCGGAAGCATTTCCGGAGAGGTATTTATTTAATAGTTCATGTTCCATTTTTATTATATATAATGAAGGAGTATCTCCTTTCGCTTAGTAAGACGATCGATCGCCCTGTATCCCTAAACAGTTTTCAGATTTATTTCAGTGCCGGTTAAAAGAAATTTGTTTGATCTCCTGCAAGGCAACGAAACAAGGCATACGCGATTCAGACTAACCTTACTACATCAGGGCAAACGCATTTAAAATAACCTCGTCATTTGCGAGGAACGAAGTGACGAAGCAATCCAGAGAGGGGCGTAACTGGATTGCTTCGCTGCGCTCGCAAATGACGTCGCGGTGTTTGAAGATACCGGGATACAGGGCGACTGTATTAAAAATAGCATTCTATATTTACCCTATTTGTTATTAAATGTAAAAAACAAGCGACGGAGTATTAAATAGAGACAGGTAACACACACGCGTTTGCCACGGTCTCTCAAACCCGCCCTATAGTCTTTTTTCTGCAATGATTGTAGCCATGAATTAAATAGATCAGACCGGCGGTTGTTTTTTACATGTTATTTTTTCTTAACAGTAACCGGATTCTGTAACTATTCAGCCATTCGTTATTGGGGAGTAACCATGTTTTCAACATCACTATG